>JAAEQP010000280.1 GCA_024231375.1 bacterium
ACATCAGACATCATCACAATACAACATTTTTCTTAACGGATAAGGTTAATGATATATTTCGCCATTGCGCCGCATACTCACTCACAGTTCGCCCGATACGAGTTCTGGCAATAGCGCGTCGCGGATGGCGGCGAGGTGCAGGATTGGTCGCGATTCCGCGCAGATGTCTCGCGAAGAGGTCCACACTTGCCCTGACATCCCCCTTGCTGTCTCAACTACAGAGTGAAGCCCCACTTATACGCTCGTCCTACGGAGTAGTCAATCCAACACCGCGCACCTCTCTGGCGGAGCGCGTGGCGCATGAGGTAGCATGCCCCGAGAAGTTGCGCGCGGCTACGTGGCGCACATGAAACCGATTCGAGGTATCCATGCAGAGAAGAGGGACCCGGCGCGAGTTCATCCGGGCAACGGGCATCGCGGGCGCGGTGGCAGCCGCTGCCTCTCCCGGCTTTCCCGCCCGTGCAGATTCGGCCAGACCCGACATCCTGTTGATTATGCCGGACCAGATGCGCGGGGACTGTCTGTCCGTCCTGGACCACCCGGTCGTTCGAACACCGCAGATGGATGAACTCGCAGAGCAAGGAGTGCTCTTCCGTCGCGCGTACACGCCCGTGGCATCGTGCATACCCGCGCGGTATGCCCTGCTCACGGGTCTCCACCCACAGACCAGCGGGGTCGTCGGATTCAAGGCGAAGCCGTTTTCAACGCCGACCATGCCTGGGATGCTGTCCGATGCGGGCTACGCGACCGCGCTCGTAGGCAGAAACATGCACCAGGTCCCCGAGAGCGGCGATTGCGGGTATCAACGCCGGATTCTCGGCTCCACGTACGTGGAAGGGGACGAGTACGACCGGTTTCTCAGGAAGGTTGAGCCAGAAACAGGCGGTATCAAGGCGCTTGTGAAGAAGACTGGCGTCACGTACAACTTCTGGGAAGCGAATCCGTGGCCCTTGGCGGACCACCTGCATCCCACCGAATGGGTGGTGGCCCGTTCCCGCGAAGTGGTGAGCAATACTGACGGGGAGCGCCCGCTGTTTCTGACGACGTCGTTCTATGCCCCGCATCCGCCGTTGTTCCCGCCTCCCAAGTACTTTGATGCGCATATGAGCAAGAAGCTACCGCCTGTTGCGCACGGCGACTGGGTGGATTGGGAGGCCCTGTCACCCAAGGGCGACAAGGCACATCACCGGGTTCGTCTGGAGGGCGATGCGCTTCGTCGATCCCAGGCGGGGTACTTCGGGCTCATCGAACATCTGGACGCGCAGATTGGGCCACTCATCCGCCAGTTCAAGGCGCGGAGCAAGTCGGCCGGGAGACCGTGGGTGGTGGTTGTGACCAGCGACCATGGAGAGATGCTGGGGGACCACGGGTACTTCCGGAAGTGCGAGCCTTTTGAGGGATCGGCGAACATCCCGTTCATTTTCGCTGGGTCACCGGAGTTGGGGTTCTGGACGGGGGTGCAGGTCAAGCAGCCGGTCTGCCTCGAAGACATCATGCCCACCTTGCTTGGACTGGCCGGCGTTGCTGCGCCTGCGTGTGTCGACGGGGTCGATCTGTTGTCCGCCCTGCGCGGACGAGCCGGACGCGTACGCGAATGGCTCCACTTTGAGCATGCGCCGTGCTACAGTGAGGCGCAGGCGTACCACGCGCTGACGGATGGAAGGTACAAGTACATTTGGAGGCCTTTGGACGGGCGTGAGCATCTGTTCGATCTGGACGAAGATCCCCGAGAGGAGCGCGATCTGTCCGTTTGCCCATCCCACGAGGCGGCGTTGAAGACTTGGCGCGCACGTCTCGCCCAACGCCTGGCCGACAGGCCCGAGGGATTCTCAAGAGACGGCGAGTTGGTTCCCGGCCGCCCCTACAAGCCGCTGAACGACGGGAGGCTTGGCGGCTAGAGACGTTGTCGCCACGTGAGCCGTGCAACAGGCAGGTGGGGCAACGTACGAAAGCCTCGCTACCCGCTTCCGCCGCCTTCGTCAAGAGCTTCGCGCACCTTGGCGGACAGGTCGTTCCTCGAGAAGGGTTTCTGAAGAAAATGCACGCCCGCGTCCACCACACCGTGGTGCGCGATGACATCGGCCGTGTAGCCTGATACGAACAGACACTTCATGTCTGGGTACGGCGTGAGGAGCTGTTCGGCCAGTTCCCTTCCGTTCATCTCGGGCATCACCACGTCGGTCAGTAGAAGGTCGATCTCTCCGCCGTGCTTCTCGGCCAGCGCTATGGCCTCGCCCGGTGTGCCCGCGGACAGCACGTTGTATCCGAACTTCTGCAGCATTGTCTTGCCAAGGAACAGCAAAGACGCCTCGTCTTCGACCAGAAGCACGGTCTCGTGACCGCGATGATCCTCTTGGGGCCGATCGTGCTCCTCGGACTGGTCTGCCTCGCCTACGTGGCGGGGAAGATAGATCCCAAGCGTGGTCCCGTGGCCCGATTCACTGTACACGTTGACGAATCCGAAGTTCTGTTTGACGATGCCGTACACCGTGGCCAGGCCCAACCCGGTGCCCTTTCCCGGATCCTTCGTCGTGAAGAACGGCTCGAAGACCTGCTCCAGTGTTTCAGCATCCATTCCGCACCCGTCGTCGCTGACCGAAAGTCGAACGTATTCGCCCGGTATGAATCCCGGGTGCGTGGCGCAGTAGGCTTCATCCAGGTTCCGGTTCTCTGTTTCGATGATCACTTTGCCAACGCCATCGATCGCGTCGCGGGCGTTGACGCAAAGGTTGGCGAGCACTTGATCGACCTGGCTCGGGTCCATCCTGACGGACCACAAGTCGGCGCCGGGCTTCCATAGCAGGTCGATGTTCTCACCGATCATCCGGCGCAGCATCTTCAGCATGCCCGACACGGTGTCGTTCATATCCAGGCTCCGCGGGGTCACGGTTTGCCGCCGCGCGAAAGCCAGCAATTGACGCGTCAGATCCGCTGAACGTTGCGCAGCCTCTTCGATTGCCCGCAAGTCTTCATGGATAGGATTTGAGGCGCCCAGACTCTCCAAGGCGACCTCCGTGTGGCCGAGAATCACCCCAAGCATGTTGTTGAAGTCGTGGGCAACGCCACCCGCCAGCCGACCCACGGATTCCATCTTCTGGACCTGTTGGAGTTGCGCTTCGAGTCTTGCCTTCTCCTCTTGACTTCGCTTGCGCTCCGTGATGTCCATGGCCGTGAACGTGACGCCCGCCGCAAGATTGCCCTGGTCCAACGGGGTAGAACTCATGAGCACGTCAATGATCGCGCCGTCCTTGCGTTTCAAGCGCGTTTCCACGGTGCAGATGCCGCTCTCGGCGATCTGCCGGTACTTCTCTCTTCCTGCGAATTCAAATTCCTCGTCGCTGGGATAGAGGATCCGGGCGCTCTGGCCGATGAGTTCGTCCGCCGTGTACCCGACAATCTCGCATACCCGTTCATTCACGTCCACGAGTACCCGGTTGGACACGAGGCCTATGCCGATCGGGGTGGCGCTGAAGATGCTCCTCATCTTGCTCTCGCTCTGGCGGAGAGCCTCCTCTGCCTGCTTGCGCCTCGTGATGTCCTGAGACACACTCTGCGCGGCATATTTAGATCCTTCGGCGTCTCTCACTGGGTGGACCGTGGAAAGGAGCCATCGGGATTCCCCCGGAAACACCACCTCGTCTTCGTACTCTCTGGTGGTCCCGGAATCGATGCCCTCTCGAATCCTTCTGGTGAACTCCGGACCTTGTTCGCGGTACAGTTCGGAAAGGGGTTTGCCTAGGAAGTCGGCAGGCTTTCCCCCAAGCAAGGCCGCCAACTTGTTGTTCATGAGCTGGCAGACGCCTTCGCGGTCGTGGACCGACACCAGAACATCCGCGCCATCAAACAGAAGCCGGTATTTCGCCTCACTGCTCCGCAAAGCCAGTTCCGCAGCTCGCCGCTGTTCCAATGTCCG
>JAAEQP010000281.1 GCA_024231375.1 bacterium
GCCCGCATCGTGATGCGGGCGGGAAAAGCGGCATCGTGATGCCGCACTCCAAACTCGGACTTCGTCTTGAACGTTCTCCGGGTCTGCATCACGACGGCGCGAAAGTGTCCCTCCGTCGATTGAGTGCGACTACCCTACCTGGGGATCGGTCCTAGAGAACCTCCGGATTCACGCAGGTCGGCGGTGTGCGACCGTTCAGGCGTTCCACAATGTTGGTCGCCGCAATCTCGGCCATCTTTCCACGCGTTTCTTGGGTTGCGCTGCCTAGGTGGGGGATGAGGATCGCGTTCTCGCATTCCAGCAAGCCTGGATGAATCGCCGGTTCTTCCTCGAACACGTCCAGCCCGGCGGCGTAGATGCCGCCCGACTTCAAGGCGTCGGCCAATGCCGCTTCATCGAGCACGGGACCGCGCGAGGTGTTGACGAGGCAAGCCGAGTCCTTCATGGCTGCGAACTCCGCCGCGCCAAAGGCGTGGGTCGTTTCGGGGAGCAGGGGACAATGGACCGAGACAAAGTCCGATTCGGCCAACAGCGCCGCCTTATCCACCTGCCGCGCGGCCAACGTGGCATCGACTTCGGGATTGGTGGGGTCGCAGTAGATGACGGGCATGTCGAAAGCCTGGGCACGTCGCGCCACGGCCTGTCCGATCCGGCCCATGCCGAATATGCCGAGGGTCTTGCCGTGTACGTCCACGCCCAGGAGCTGCATCGGGCCCCAGCCGCCCCATTGCCCCGCGCGCACGTATCGTTCCGCCTCGCCGAAACGCCGCGCCGTCATCATTAGAATCGCCCACGCCGTGTCCGCCGTGGTCTCCGTCAACACACCTGGCGTGTTGGACACAGGAATCCCGCGTTCCGTCGCCGCCGCCACGTCGATGTTGTTGTACCCGACCGCGTAGTTCGCGATGATCTTCAGTTGCGGCCCGGCCGCGTCCATGACCTCCGCGTCCACCTTCTCCGTCAAGATCGGAAGGAGAGCATCGGCGCCCTGCACGCCTTCCAGGAAGGCATCCCGCGCAATGGGGGCATCCTGGGGGGCCACGGTCACC
>JAAEQP010000282.1 GCA_024231375.1 bacterium
CAAGGCAGAGCACGAAACCTGCAACCGCCACCCGCACACACACTGAACGCCGCTCCATGATCCTCAAGCTCCTTTTCTGCTGCTTCGCCGGACACCATTCTCGATCTCGTGATGCAAGTCTGGGATAGGTGCCGAGGCAGTTCCCACTCGGGGCTCCAGTCTGAAGCCCGAGGAACCTTGGCCGACCCGCAGCGGGTGGGGGTGGTCGGCGCTCACTGTTCCCTTGATTCGCCCTTATCTACCAACAAAGAGCCGCTCCGCGAGAAACTCCGGCAGCCCCGCCGCAAGAACGCGTTCGGCAGCTTCCTTGACCGGATACTCAATACGAACCAACTCGTATTCCTTGGTCTCACTATCGTAGAGTCCATACGCCGCGCGCGGATCTCCGTCCCGAGGCTGTCCGACCGACCCGCAATTCACGAAGAAGCACTTCCCGTTGTCGAACTGGAACTTCGAATCCTCGTCCAGTGCATAGGCGCCGTCCGCCGACAAGACCACGGGGATGTGCGTGTGACCGAAGAAACACAGCCAACAGTTCTGCTCGACCACGTCGTTCACGTGCGGGAGAATATCTTCCCACGTGAACATATACGTGTAGAAATCCGTCGGCGTCCCGTGTGCCGCAATGAAGGTCTCGACGCGGCGCGCAACCGGAAGTTCCCGGAGCCACGCACGGTTGTTGTCACTCAGGTGCTCTCGCGTCCACAGGACCGCAGCTTCTGCTACCGGATTGAAGTCCACGGGTTCGACCCGGCCGCTCGCGACGGCGTCATGGTTCCC
>JAAEQP010000283.1 GCA_024231375.1 bacterium
CGGACATGGCGTGGCGTGTAGGGGACGAAGAAATCGGTTTCGGAGAAATGAGCTGGCAGGGGCAGGATCCCTCTTGGCTCACGGTCTACAACAAAGAGACCGGGGACGGGTTCGCGTCCGTCCACCTGGAGTACGAGTGTACCCACCCGAATTGGCGTGAGCCCTCGATTGTGGCGATCAAAGACAACTGGGGCGGGCTCTGGGTCAGGTATCCTCTACGCGACGCCATCATGCGCACCGGTGACGTCGTGCGCGAGAAGAACGCCTATCTCCTGCACAAATACGTCCCCTCCGCGGACAACGGGTTCGGCATGCTCACCGACTACACCACCAGATTGTCGACCGCGCTGGTTCAGGAAAAGGTCCAGGGAAGCGTCAGACCCCTGACCGTTCCGAACGTCTGGGACGCGCTGCGTTCGTGCCACGACAGCGAGGTTTACGTCGAAGGAACACCCTGGGCCAAACGTATGTTGAGCTTCGTGGACCTGGGGTGGGTGCGCGGCGTTGAAATCACCGGGGACGCTGTCCGCATCGCCATGGTACTGCCTTACGAAGGGCGTCGGACTTCCTTCGACTGGTTCGCCGAAAGGATGGAAGAACGTATCCGCGAACGCGTCGACGGCGTGGGGGAGGTCAAGGTGGAGCTGGTTCGGGAACCGGCATGGACCCCCGCGCAGATGACCCGAAAGGCTCAGCGAATTCTGGGACTGGCATGACCGGGAAGGGCATTGACGGCCGGCGCTGTCGCTCACCTCATCACGGTTTGTGGCCGTAGTAGTGTTTGTCACGGCCCGCCGAGGTTTCCCCGTACTCGTCGCTGCCGGGGTGCAAGCTGGCGCCGTGACCGTCGACGAAGATCAAGTTCGCCTGGCGGGAATGACAGGGCCAGACATGTCCGCGACAGGTATGGCTGGCATCGCCGCCCGGAATGAACTTGTACAGGTAGATGCACCACTTGTCGACCGTCGCGGTACCCTCCCGCACCGCCCCGACAGTGTCTCCGAAGAAATACTTGTCCGAGGGGCGCC
>JAAEQP010000284.1 GCA_024231375.1 bacterium
ATCCCTCGACTTCGCTCGGGATGACATGGTTGGTGTGTTTGCGTCTGGCTGGCAGTCCTCGGCGCTCCGGGACTTCTTCAACAACCCCACAGTGGGCCTGTTGAAAAAGTTTCTGCCCTGGCGCGTAGTCCGCGATAAGCGGGGGACAGCCACCCATTGTTGCCCTAAGAAGGACAGTAATGGGACGCAAGAGCTTGGCAGTCCCCGTTTGTCGCTTCTGTCTTTCCGCGCAGATGACTTTTTCAACAAGTCCGCAGGGACGTGGTTTTCCTGACGAAGAGGGCGTCATTGTCGTCCGGGACCTGTTAGCCGACTCCCCACTCACCTTCAGCCTGCTGTTGCCGTTGCTGGGAACGGTAGATGTAGTGGCGGTCGGAATCGAGGACCGCGGGGCGTGGCTGGAGGCATTGGGTGACGTTGGGGAAGGCCGTGAACCGGGCCTTGTCTTCGCGGTATCGGCGAATGAGGTGCAGATAGAGCACGAGACGCGCGGTGCGCATCTGGATGGGCGTGGCGCAGTAGATGATCATGCCCTTGTTGATGGCGTGGTTGAAGGGGTCGGTGATGGCGCTGGGGCGCGCTTCTTCGATGGCGGACCATCCGAAGAGGTCCAACTCGTCGTCCTCTTGAGGTTGAGGTTTCTGAGACGCTTCGAAATCCACACCCAACCGCGAGTACAGCTTGGTGAGTTCGTCGAACCAGTGGATGATGGCGCGATATCCTTCGTCAGCGACGTCGAGTTCAAACTGCAACTCATCGACGATTTCGGCGGACTGCTTGGCGATTTGGGTGGTCCGCTGGGGATTCTCCTCGGGGATCATGCGCACCCGGGCCTTCTCGGACGCGTCGCCGTGGTTGAAGCTCTCAAGGATCGTTGGCACGTCGAACTTGCTGCGCGACAACAGGACGAATTCACGCAACAGCGGGGTGGTCACATTGTCCTGATCCAAGGTGGCCTCGACGGGCGGGCACGACGCGAAGAGGTCGGTCTTCCACGAGCGGGCAAGCTCGCCGAACAGTTCCACGAGGCGCGTGCCGCAGCCTTCCGGCGTGGGACCGTAGGCCATGGTGAGTACATCGACGAATTTGCGCGCCAAGCGCCAGCCGGGACGGTTGAACATGCCGTGTTCGAGCAGGTAGCGCAACACGATAAGGCGGTCCATGACGGTCCAGGCGGCCTCTTCGGGAAGGCGCCAGTCGCGCTGGAGGATCTCGCACCACCGGTGGGTCCACTCACGCAGTTGGCGGGCCGAGTAGCTCCGAGGCTGGCGGCGCACTTCGTCGAGCATGCCGGCGGCCACGTTTTCTTCGAACAAGGTGTCGCCGAATTCCGTGACGTACTGGGCGGGCGAGTCGGCGTGGATCAGGAGTTCCCCCGTGCGCACGTCGTAGAGGTAGAACCGGTATCCGTCGGTCACGAAGGCGTATCGGATATCGAGTGCGCGGGTGGCGGTCACCAGGGTGCGCGCGATGGGGCAGAAGTCCAAACGGCGGTCCACGACGGACCCGGGCGATTCCAGCAGACCGGCGGGCAGGAAATGGGCGGCCAGCGGCACGGGCTTGGCCTCGCGTACCAGGAACGATTGAGCTGTGGGCTCGACCGCTTGAGCGCGGGTTTCAACGCGGACAGGATCGGTCCAACCGTGCTTCTGGAGGAACTCGTGCGCGAACTGGAGATGGTCGTCGCTCGACGCGTTGGCGAGCCCTTCCCACCAGTTCTCACACAGCCTCTGGATGTCGTGCGGTACGGTCATTCTACGCTACACCCTTTCCTTTCCCAACCGAGTGACCCGCCGCCTCGATGCGGCGCCAAATCACGTCTTCCCGGCGGCCCAGCAGATCGGCGCCACGCTTCAGATAGGGTTCCAGCGTCGGCGCGTCTTGGGCAAGTGCTTGCACGAATTCTTCGCTCGTCATGATGTCGACCGCGTAGGGGACAGGAGACGCCATGGCTGGACGTCGGTCGCCCGCGGTCACGATCAGAACCCGGTTGTCCTCTTCACAGAAGAAGGCCAACCGGACCGCATCGTCCATCGCGACCAGGCCGCGAAGCCGGTCATGGGGATCCGCGGTCTTGAGGACCATTTCCCGCAGTTCGCTGAACAGAGGGAAATGGACGTCGACTTGGTAGTAGGTGCGGTTGCCCTCGGCGTGACGGTAGAGGAGGCCGAGCTCGGTGAGCCGCTCCAATTCGCGCTGAACCGACCGGATAGCGAGTCCGGTGGCGCCTTCGATTTGGCGTTGGTAGTAAGCGCGGAGGGGATCGAGCATGAACAGGCGGAGTACCTTGGCGCGCGCGGACGATGCGAATAGCATAGTCAACGCATCGATCGTCACGTTTTGACTAAATTCCGCAGTCATTCCCCCGGCTTCCGTGGTTTCCGCGAGTTCGCGGCGAAAAACCCCAACCTATCGCTTCCTGCTCGATACTGACAAAAGTATACAGATTGCAGTCAATCATGTCAAGGGGGTATTTTGGATGATCCCAACTGGGTGGGGGGAGGTGCGTGACGCGGGTCGGGTGGTGTTGCTTCCGGCGTGAGACCGCGCGGACAGGGGGGCATCCGTAGCGGATGGCGGAGGGAATGGGACCCATAGGACAGATAGGATCCATGGGTCGGATGGGGCAGACGGAAGCTGACAGCGGTCCTCAGCCTGGTGTGTCGGGAAGGAGGTCAGGTGCCACGATGACGCATTCCCATTGCCGGATGGGCTCGGCCGTTTGAATGCGAGAGCCGTCGATGGTGGCAGGCACCATGCGGCCTTCGGCGGTACACAAGACCGCGCTTGCGGCCGGGGCGCTGCCTTCGGGAAGGGACAGAGCGAAGGCGGTCCGGGCGTCGGGGCTGACGTTGAACACGGCGGCGCGCCATGTGGTTCCGTTCGTCATGAAGACGGGCACGAGCCATGCGCCGCCTGTTGCGGCGGTGACGGGGGCGTTCCCGTTGAGCCAGGAAAGCACCTTGGCGAGTTGGGCCTGCCGTTGCGTGCAGAGATGGGTAGGTGCGGAGGCATCCCACGGCATTGTGGCGATGCGTCCGCCCAAGCGATTCTCGAAGACCACACCACCGTGCCCCACGGTGCGTTGCCGGGGATTCTTCAACACGCTGATGGTCTGCGCGTCGTACGCCAAGTCGGCCTGAAGGAGGCGGTCGCGGTAAGGCTTTTCGGCATTCAATGATATCTGTGCTCCGGGACGGAGACCGAAGACATCATCGACCGATTCTTCCATGGAGTAGAGCACGTCGTCCTGCTTAATGAACCGGGGGGCATCGAGCCCAATGAGTTCGCCGAAGCCGCGCTCATGCAGGGCAGCGGCGGCGGGGCCGTCCAGCAACAGGCCGGCGGACAGCATGGCGGTCAGTTCGTCGTCGCTGAATCCCCAGGGCGTAAGCCCGGAGAGTGTGTTGACGGTCGGTTGCTGGGTCTTGGCATAGGCGAAGCCGAAGGGCGCGAGCCAGTAGTCCCAACCCCGCGCGTTGAGTTCGAGAGCATCCCAGTCATGGCGGCCGTCTGTGTGGAGACGGCGCGACATGTCGGGGCGCCACGGGGTGCCCACGCCTTGGCAGGCGAAGTCCTTCGTGAAGACGTCGCCGATCCACGCCAGCATGGGTTTCTCGCGGGCGAGATACTCGGCGCGCTCGGGATCGTCGCTCGGCAGATTGCCCATGAAGTCGTAGAGGCTGACGGCCAGCCGGTCGGACCCGAAGACTTGGGCGAGCATCATCTGCGCCGTGATCTGGCGGTACGATTTGTTCCACGGTCCGTACGTGAAATTCTCGATCTCGGGCGCGCTCTCCACGTCCTGCGGTTGCACCAGGAGGTTCTGCTGCAGAACCGATATGCCGTAGGCCAGCGTCTCCGGACCACCGTCGGCGTATCCCCAGAAATGGGGCCTGTGTACGTTGCGGCCCGACGAGAGGGCCGGCCACCATTGGTCCCAGCGGCGGCCTTCGGCGGCATGGGCTTCCAGGCCGCTGGACATGAGACCCAGGAAGCATCCTTCGGCTTCGACAATGTCGCGCCACGTGGCGATGGCATCGCAGTGGGTCTCGTCCCACATGTCGAACCAAGCGGTCCGCCACGGGTGTGGGGTGCCCGGGGCGACGGCCTTGGCCACAATCTCCTCACGCGAGGCGGACGCGCCGATGCGACGATTGAATTCGGCGATGTGCAACGGACACCAACATCCGCCCCAGTCCAAGGGCGCATGGTTTCGGTATCGAATATCGTCGTCGACCCAGATGACGCGGAACCGTTCGGCCGCGAAGATGCGCATGGCTTCGGCGTAGTAGGATCGCCAGCCTTCGTCCAACGGACAAACGACGGCCGCTGCGGCGCGTCCGCGCCAGTCGGTCATGTTCTGCCAGTCCTGTCCGGGTTTGAGCGTGCGGGAACGGTCGCAGTGGAGGACCGTGTGCCAGGGGTTGATGCTGACCTCGATCCCTTCGGCTTCAAGGGCCTGTTTCCAGGGACGGATGGCGGCCATCCATTCGCGTAGCCGGTCGAGGGTGTCGTGTCCGTCGTTCTGTTCTTCGCCGAACGCAAAGAAGAGGACCTCGTCCACATGGCCGGTTCGGCACAGCGCCAACACCTCGTCGCGTATGGTATCGGAGTCCTGGTGCGGACCGAACTGCATTCGAGCGGTGTACTTCGCGGTCATGATTCCCCCTTTATGGACAGGCTGATCGGGCTATCTGCGTGAGTCTCGGCCATCTTCGCGCCAGCGGTCACGATTCGGTACGCCAATTGAACCGCAATGGACGGCCCGTTGTCCAGGACGGTTTCGGCTTGGCTGGGACGCAGGCAATCATGGAAGTGCGGCTTGGTGAAGTGTTGCAGGCGACCGTCCGACGCGGCGCACGGTTCCAGGTGTCCTGCCTCGATACTTGGGCACGGATTCCGGTCAACGCGCCGTCGAGCGGCCGGCATTCGCAGTTTGGGTGGCGTCGTGGCTTGACAGCGGCTCGATGTGAATCTACCATCGAGATGTGGTTCGTAGGAGAAGACGTCGCAAGCAAGTCCACATGGAGACGCGTGAATGCCTCTTCCTGAGAAGCCGCCTGTCATAGCGGCGCGTGCCAGCAACACCGGTGACGACGTCTTCGCGGTCCATCGTGTCCTGGGAGAATTCCGCGATTCAGATACGGAGGCCACGTTCCGGGATTCCAGGCTGGCCAACGACAAGTCGGTTGCGGTCATTGTGATGATGGCTTCCTGCGCCGTGTTTCTCTTCATGTCCGGGGTAGACTATTACACCTTTAGAGAAGGCGCACCCGCTGCCCTCCCCCGAGTTCTTGTGGCGAGACTCGTTTGCTGTGTGGGTACTGTGGCTTGTATCGTGAGCGTGCTTCGTGCGCGCCGCTATACGACGCTTCTGCGGGTCTCCCCCCTCTTTGTAGCTTGCGTCATCCTGCCATACAGCTACATCGCGTTGGCTTATGCGACTCACTCGCAAGGGTCCGTCAATATGAACGTGTACCTCATCGTAGGTGCGCTTTCGCCGCTCCTGTTTCAAATACCGATGAGATTCGCGTTGCAGGGAAGTCTCATCATTTTCGTGGCCGCCGTGTGCAATCATGTCTTCTTCATTGGCACCCCCATCGGGTCAGTGGTTATCCTAATCTCGTCGATGGTCGCCTCGATGGCGCTTTCAGCCAGTCTCGCTCACGGTATCCAGTGCGGACGGCGAAGGGAGTACGCGGGCACACGGAGAGTTGAGGCACTGGCTGAGTCCCTCCGAGCCGAAGTGGAGAGAAGGAAGCTCACTGAGCAGGAACTCCAGGAGCACCGCGAGAACCTGGAATCCTTGGTCGAGACACAGGCCGAGAAACTGCGCGAGAGCGAGCGGAAGCTCCAGATGGCCCAAAGGCTTGACTCAGTTGGGCAACTTGCTGGGGGCATCGCGCACGATTTCAACAATCTGCTCATGGTGATGCTGGGTTCAACCGAGATGGCGCTTTCCCACCCGGATCTGCCCCCTGAATGCCATGACGATCTGGATGAAGCCCGGCGCGCCGCACAACAAGGGAGTCAACTCACGCGGCAACTGCTCGCGTTCAGCAGCCGGCAGACGGTGACTCCCGAGACGCTCGATGTGAACGAGGTCGCTCGGAGCCTTGAGAAGATGTTACGGCGGGTCATCCCCGAGAGCATCGCAGTTTCGTTCGATTTGGAGGAAGACCTGGATTCAGTCGTTGCTGACCACGGCCAGCTTGAACAGGTCATCATGAATCTCATAGTGAACGCACGTGACGCCATGCCGGACGGAGGAAGAGTCTTGCTCACGACCCGGGCGGTGCAGCTCGACTCCCTGGAGGAAATGCGCAACCCGAATGCCAAACGCTGTAGTTACGTGTTGCTCTCTGTGTCTGACACAGGACAGGGCATCCCCAAGGACTACTTGGAACGGATTTTCGAGCCCTTTTTCA
>JAAEQP010000285.1 GCA_024231375.1 bacterium
CGATACGGTGCGCGTGGCGCTGCCGCGCGTCGTTGCCGAGGCTCAACTCAACTAGGGAGACATCCAATGCGTCTAGGCGGTCCCATACTGGAAGGGTTCGAGGGTCCCGATCAGTGGGTGGAGGCGCTGAAGCGCCATGAGTACGGCGCGACCTACTTCCCGGTGGGCATGGAGAAGGGCGAGGACACGGTCCGCGCCTACGCGGACGCGGCGAAGCAAGCGGGCATTGTGATCGCGGAGGTGGGCGCGTGGAGCAATCCCATGAGCCCCGATGAGGACGCCCGGACCAAGGCGCAGGCCTTGTGCGAACGGCAACTCGCGTTGGCCGATATGGTGGGCGCGAACTGTTGCGTGAACATCAGCGGGTCGCGCGGGGCGAAGTGGGACGGACACGATCCCGCCAACCTCACGGATGATACGTTCGACCTTATTGTGGAGACCACGCGCGGCATCATCGATGCGGTGAAGCCTACGCGCACGTTCTACTCGCTGGAAACCATGCCGTGGATGTACCCGGATTCGCCGGACTCGTACCTCCGCCTTATCAAAGCCATCGACCGGGAACGGTTCGCGGCGCATCTCGATCCAGTGAACCTTGTGTGCAGTCCGCAACGGTATTACGGCAATGCGGCGCTGATTCGTGAGTGCTTCGAGAAACTTGGTCCTTACATCAAGAGTTGCCACGGCAAGGACATTCTGCTCGACCAGAAACTGACTACGCACCTCGACGAGGTGCGACCCGGTCTGGGCGGGTTGGACTACGCGGTGTTCCTGCAAGGCATCGAGAAGCTGGGACCGGACACGCCTCTCATGCTCGAGCACTTGCCGTCCGGCGAAGAATATGACGCGGCGGCGAAACACGTCCGCGGCGTGGCGAAGGAAGCCGGGGTGCCGTTGGTTACGGGGTAGCCCGGAATGGTGCGTGCTCTCTCGGCCAAGGGCCGACCTCGACACACCCTACAAGAAACCTACGTCTCACCCAAGATTGCGTCAATGATGGCGGCTTCCTCGGCGGAGAAATGGGTATTGGCGATGGCGCCAACGCAATCCTTCACCTGCTCGGGTGTGCGCGCGCCTATCAATGAACTGGTGACGCGCCGGTCGCGCAAAGTCCACGCCACGGCCATTTGGGCCATGGTCTGACCGCGTTTCCCGGCGAGTTCGTTCAACTTGCGCACCTTCTCGACGCTTTCCGGCGTAATCTGGTCGGGTCTGAGGAAGCCGTCGGGATCGGCGGCACGCGATATCTCGGGGATCGGGTTGGCCGGGTCCAGGTACTTCGAGGTGAGCAACCCCTGCGCCAGCGGCGAGAACACAATGACACCTACGCCATATTGCCCCGTGTACTCGATGAGATCGGTCTCGACCCAGCGGTTGAACATGTTGTACACGGGCTGGTGAATGGTGATGGGCGACCAGCCGCGCTTGTCGGCGAGTTCCACGGCCTGCACAAAGAAGGCGCCCTGGTAGCTGCTCACTCCCGCATACAGCGCCTTGCCTTGCCGAACGATGAGGTCGAGGGCGCCGATGGTCTCCTCCAAGGGCGTGTCGGGGTCGGGCCGGTGCGAGTAGAAAATGTCCACGTAGTCGAGTTGCAGCCGCTTCAGTGACTGGTCGAGGCTTGCGGTGAGGTACTTCTTACTCCCCCACTCGCCGTAGGGACCCTCCCACATTCGGTACCCGGCTTTGGTGGACACGATCAGTTCGTCACGGTGTTCGGCGAAGTCCTCTTTGAGAATGCGACCGACGCGTTCTTCGGCGCTGCCAGGTTCGGGCCCGTAGTTGTTGGCCAGGTCGAAATGGGTGACGCCGAGGTCGAAGGCGGTGCGCATCATGTCGCGGCAGACGTCATGGTCGGCGCGGGTGCCGAAATTGTGCCACATGCCCAGCGACACGGCGGGCAGCATCAGTCCGCTCCGTCCGCACCGGCGGTATTCCATTCCATCGTACCGGCTGGCGTTGAATTCCATGACGTTCTCCATTGTTCTTTGGATGCGACCCCGTGACGTCACACTATTCCGACGCGTCCGGGGACCAGATTATTCCGTACCGCGCACTTGGTCGAGCAGGGCCTGCACCGTCGCATGACGGGGCCGAAGGCGGAGCGCCTGTTCGAGTACCGCGGCGGCCTCGCGACGCTGACCCAATGCAAGATGCGCCTGTCCGAGCAGGACATGCGCTTCCACGTGGTCGGCCTTCAGTTTCACGGCCGATCCGAGGGGGCCAAGCGCCTCTTCCGGCCGATCCTGAATCATGAGCGCCAATCCCAGGTTGTAGTAGGCTGTGACGAAGCTGGGCTCCAGCTTGATGGCATTGGCGAAGTGGGGAATGGCCTCGTCCAACCGGCCTTGCTTGGCGAGATGCGACCCCAGGTTGCCGTGGGCGAGATAGTTGCCCGGCGCGACGCGGATCGCGTGGTTCCACAAAGCCTCGCTGTTTCGCCACACCCGGACCTGCGCCGAGGAGAGCAGGGCGAAGGCTGCAATCAGGACCGCCGCGACGGTGGCGGGACCGTGCTGCCGTCGCGGCCCGCGTCCCGAAAGGTCGGTTGCAAGCCACGTGAGGGCGATGAAGAGTCCGACGACGGGAACGTAGGTGTAGCGGTCGGCGATCCAGTGCCGGCCGACCTGCACGACGCCGATGACGGGCACCAGCGACACGATGAACCACAACCAGCCTACAAGCACGTAGGGCGCGCGACGGCGGGCCGCCAGCGCGGCGGCAGTGATGACGATCAGCAAGATCGCAGCACCCCCTACTTGCCACAGGGAGAATGCAGCGCCGGGATGCGGATAGTAGGCGGCGAGGTGCATGGGCCAAACGGTCTTGTAGAGATAGGCCGTGTAGCCCACGACGGCCACGGAGATGCGCGTGCCGAGGGGATAGGTGATGGTCTCGTGGCCGACTGCGCCCCACGTGGCCGCGGCGTAGATGGTGAGGAGACAGGACGCGGCGGACAGGGCGAACAGCGCGGTCTTCTC
>JAAEQP010000286.1 GCA_024231375.1 bacterium
AGATGCTGTCATTGACGCCGGAACCAAATTGAAAGTCATTGGCCGTGGTGGCGTCGGGTTGGAGAACATCGACCTGCCCGCCGCACGAAGTCGCGGCGTGACCGTTGTGTACACTCCCGCCGCCGCCAGCGATTCGGTGGCTGAATACACCGTGGGGTTGATGCTGGCCCTGGAGCGGCACGTCGTTCGTGGCGACGCGATGGTCCGCGGCGGTCACTTCCGCGAAGCCCGAAGCGAACTGATCGGGCGGGAGCTGCGCGGGCTGGCCATGGGCATCGTTGGCCTGGGACGGATCGGGCGCCGGGTAGGGCGGATAGCCCACGCCGGCCTGGGGATGACTGTCCTCTATAATGACGTTGTCGAAATCACCAACCTCGATTACGAGGCCCAGTCCGTTGGCAAGGATCGCATATGGGCGGAATCCGACGTGGTCTCGCTGCACGTACCGTTGACGCGCTTGACCTGTCATCTTGTTGACGGCGCGGTTCTATCCAGGCTCAAACCCACCAGCACACTAATCAACACTTCCCGCGGAGCGGTAGTTCACGGTGGGGCGCTGGCCCGGGCGCTGGCTGCGGGCCGGTTGGCCGGTGCCGCGACGGACGTTTACGAGACCGAACCTCCGCCGGTGGATGACCCGCTGCTCACAGCCCCGAACGTATTGCTCAGCCCACATGTAGCGGCCAGGACACGCACCGGGCTGGCACGGATGAACGACGTAGTGGACGACGTCATCGCGGTGCTGAGTGGCAGTGCGCCAGCCTATCCGGCGCCGACCGATTCAGGAAACTAGGAGACGGCCAGGTCCGCCGTGCGTCGTCGTCCGGAGCGGTCAGGGTTTGACGGCCTCGAACGTCCCGCGCACCAGCTCGTTTACGTTCGAGCCCGCCTCGATCAGCTCGCTGGTGAACACCACGATAAGATCCAACTCACGCACCAGGTAGAGAGTCTGCCCGCCGAACCCGAAAGTCGCCACGTAGTCGAAATCCTCGTCTCCAACCGTCATCGACCCCGGGAACCAGTTGTACCCGTAGTCAATTCGTCCGCGCGGAATCGTCACGTGCTTCCGCGTCGCCGCCTGGATCCACTTGGGGGATACGATCTGTGTTCCCTTCCAGGTTCCGTCATGAAGGAAGAGCCAGCCGAACTTGGCCAGGTCCCGCGTGCGCAACCCGACGCCGCCATCGGTTCCGCCGGTACAAGGGTGGCCCGTCGAATCCCGGTTCCATTGATAGGCTCGGATGCCCAGAGGGTGGAACAGGTGTCTTTCGGCGAACTGATTGGCGTAAAGTCCGGTTGCGCTCTTTATGACCGCCGAAAGCAGATGGACACCGCCGGTGTTGTAGCGGGCTTCGCTGCCCGGTGGGTCCCGAACGGGCCGCCCCAACACGTACCGTACCCAGTCCTCCGTATCGACCATGGTGTGCTCGGAGTTCCTCGCGTCGTTGTAAGAGGAACCGTGCTCGAACCACTCCAGCCCGGAGGCCATGGTCATCAGGTGCTCGAGCGTGATCTGGCGGAACGCGGGGTCTTTCACCGCGTCCGTGAACTCGGGCAGAAGGTCGATCACCTTGGCATCGACACCTTCGATGAGACCCTCGTCGATGGCGATCCCGATCAGGGTCGAGGTGATCGTCTTCGTGATCGATGCCAACCAGTGCAGCGTGTTGCGCTGGCAGTAGGGAGAGTAGGCCTCGTGGACCAGCTGACCGTTTCTGACGATCAGCATGCTGCGGACGTTCACGAAGCGGCGCTCGGTGATCATCCGGTGCGTCAGGGCTTCGATCTTCTCGGAATCGATCCCCTCGGCCTCAAGTGACGACACCTCCCAGCCGTCGTTCAGATTCGCGGGGACCGAATAGCGGTAGCTGGTCGTCTGGGCAGGGCACGCGGCGCAGA
>JAAEQP010000287.1 GCA_024231375.1 bacterium
ACCGCAATAGATGCCGAACGTCAGCAGCCAATTGCGCACGACGCGGCGCGTTTCGCGGCTCCAGTGCCCGATCTGCTTCAGGTCGGGCCAGCCAAAGGGGGCCTGCAAACAGACGTGCGCGTTCATCAACGTGACCGGGCAGGATGCGTTGAGCACGGCGAACGCGCCCCCCGGGTCTGCCGAGAGGTTCAACTCGGCCACGTTCCGCCAGCCGATGCGCAGTGGGCGCAGATAGCCTCCCATACAAGCGATCTGCTTGAGGTTGCCGAAAAAGGCGGGGTCCAGTTCGGCGGCGGCGCGCAAGTTTCCGAGCGGTCCGGTAGCCAGCAACGTGATCTCGCCAGGGTGGGACGCGGCGCTTTCGGCCAGGAAACGGGCGGCGGCGGTGGGAGGTTGGCCGCGCGCTCCCGCGCCCCGGTGCAGCGGCACGCCGGCGCGACCCAGGTCACGCAGCAGCCGCTCAGTCGCGGGATGGACCTCGTCAATCGCGCCGTTGCCAAAAGTGGTGCTGACGCCCACGAGTTCCACGTCGGGACGCCCCAGGAGGTAGCGCAACGTCAGGCCGTCGTCAATCTCCTTGCGCGGCAGTCCCATCGTGTTGTCACAATCAAAGATGATCTTGGCGGTCATTGTCTAGCCTTTCTCCGGTGGCAGCAGCCATATCTTGTCCGGGGGTATCTGAACCCGGACCGTGTCACCCACGTGGAAACGGTCCACGCTGGCAGCTTCTTGCACGATCTCTAGCCTCACGTCCCCGACGCGCACGCTAAAACGAGTGTGCACGCCCATGTAGGTGGACGAGAGCACCTGCCCCTCTACCCCCGCGCCGTCACCATTCAGGCGCAGGTCCTCCGGACGCACGGTGATCACACCCGGCCCATCCTGCTGGCAGCACGACGTCGGGACACAGAACGTGCCCATCGCGGTCTCGACGATCTCGCCCCGCTTGAGGCCGGGCACGAA
>JAAEQP010000288.1 GCA_024231375.1 bacterium
CCCGGGACACCTCGCGCTGCAACAGTGGGTGCGCGACCTGAACCATCTCTACCGCGACGAACCGGCCATGCACGAGTTGGATTTCCACAGGGACGGTTTCACCTGGATCAATGTCCACGACCATGACAACAGCGTGCTCAGCTACTTGCGCAAGGACAAGACGGGCAAGCGTCTGCTGGCGGTGGTCTGCAACTTCACACCCGTCCCCCGACACGACTACCGCCTGGGGGTCCCCAAGGGTGGGCCGTGGGAGGAGATCCTCAACAGCGACGCGGAAGCTTACGGCGGCAGTGGCCAGGGCAATCTGGGCGGCGTCGTGGCGTCCCCGGAACCCTTCTATGAGGACTTTGACTACACGCTGTCGGTGACCCTGCCGCCTCTGGGCATGGTGGTCTTCAAGAGGGAATTGGAAGCCGATTCCGAGGACAAGACGCTGGAAGCGCCACCGTCAGAATTGCCGGATGGAAACACCCCACCGACATCGGTCTAGATACGCCCGTGGATCTCCGTGAGCTGTCGCAGCCG
>JAAEQP010000289.1 GCA_024231375.1 bacterium
CGCTTGGTACAGTCCCCATTCCCAGCGACATCACACCCGCCAGGGACTCCTGAGCGGCCTTGTGAGCATGCGTGATGCTTCCGCGTCGCCGACGATTTGTTCGTTGTCGGGGTCCCACTGGATGGGGCGGCCGAGACGAATGGCGATGTCGCTCATGTGACTGATGGTGTCGGATCGGATCGCGGATTCGACCGGATTGACCGTGGCGGCGCGGCTCTTGATACAGTCAAGGAAATTGCGGTCTTGGCCGGGGCTCTCGATGAGATGCACGTCGCTGGGTTTGAGTTGGATCTCGAGCAACTTGGGGTCGCTGGCGTAGATGCCCCCCCGGTCGACGCTGACCCAGCCCTTCGAGCCGTAGAACGTGGTGCCGTGGGAACACCACGACCGGTATTTCGTCACCACGGGTTCCGCGACGCGATGTCCCATGAACCGCATGGGCAGTCCGTCAGCATACTCGCACTGGATGTCCCATGACGCGATGGAGTCGTACAAGCCCTGCGTGGGAATCTCGCCCGTTCCCGCGTAGTGGACCGGGCTGGTGTGGTCCGTGCCTTTCCCCCACTGGGCGATGTCGAGGGGATGGGCGCCCCAACCCGCGATGAAGCCCAGGGCGTAGTCGTAGATGTGGTACGTGCCGGACGGAGTACAGCGGTCGACGGTGTAGGGCGCCATGGGCGCGGGACCGATCCAGAGATCGTAGTTGAGATCCTCGGGCGGGTCGACGGGTTCCGTGGACCCGTACCGCTTCACATGGAACCGCTCGTAATCTCCGGAAATGTCGGGCGCCCACACTTCGATGCGCTTCAGATCGCCGATGTACCGATTGCGGGCCAGTTCGCATGCGTACCGGAAGTTGCGGCTGGACCGCTGCTGGGTGCCGTATTGGAACACACAGCCGTTTCGCGCGATGGCCGCCCGAAGGTGCATGGCCCACGCCATGCTCACGCCGAGGGGTTTCTCGACGTACATGTCTTTGCCGGCGTTCGCCGCCGCAATCGCGATGGGCACGTGCCAATGGTCCTGGGTACAGACCACGACGGCGTCGATGTCGTCGCGCGCGAGGACCTCGCGGAAGTCTTCGTAGGCCTTGACGGTGTCGCCGCCACCGTAATGGTCGTTGAGGTTGTCACGGGCTTGGTCGCGGCGGCTCTTGAAGGGATCGCACACGGCCAAGTACTGCACGTCCTTGTTCGCCGCGAACCCGCCCATGACGGCCCGGCCCCGGTTGCCAACCGCAATGGACGCCATGGTGATGCGGTTGCTGGGGGCCGTTGCCCCGAAGACGGTGGACGGCACGATGGCGGGAAACACCGCCGCGGCCGTGGCCGATTTCAGGAACCCTCTGCGGTTGACCTTGTTGACGCTCATCGCTATACCTCCGAAGCCGTTTCTGAGGACTACATAAGGATCTGCTCGTTCTCGGTGTCGAACCGTGCAGTCTTGCCGTCACGCAAGGCCCACATCCCCATGATTAGCGCGGTCTGCGTGTAGTATGCAAGATCCGCGGGGCTGGCCGTTTCCTGGTCTCCCGCGCGGATGCAGTCCACGAACTGCTTGAAGTAGGCGCCCATGTTCTCGCCGTGCTCGATGGCGAACCGCTGTTCCTTCTTCTCGGACCCGTGAGCCGGATAGAACACGATGGTGTCGCCTTCGATGGTGAGGGACCCGTCCCAGCCGCGGATAACGGGGATGCGTTGCCCCGAGCCGCGTTGGCCGGTGGCCTGGTAGTCGTTCCCCTGGGTGCCGAGCACGGCAACCGTGATGCCTTCCGGGTAGTCCATGAGCATGTTGAAGGTGTCGGGCACCTCGCGTTCTTCGTAGCGGAACTTGCCGCCCGTGGCGACAACGGCGCTGGGCATGGTGACGCCGAGAATGCTCATGACAGGCGTCAATGTGTGTGGGAACAGGTCGGTGGACGGACCGCCGGCGTAGTCTTCGTACATGCGCCAGCGGAAGAAGCGACTCACATCGAAGTCGCGCTTGGGCGCGTCGCCGAGAAAGGCCTCCCAGTTCAGGTCGGGACCCGGCTGCGCGTTCGGGTCGTCCACGGACATGCCGCGTTCGCCCCAGTCGCCCACGCGAAAGAACCCGCACTCGGCATGGATGGGTTGGCCGATGAGGCCCCCCTGCACCAAATCTCTCATTTGCTTCCATGCACCGTCGGACATGCCCTGGGTGCCGAGTTGGAACACGCGTCCGGTCTTCTTCACCGCTTCGGCCAGGCGTTTGGTGACGTCGAACTGCCGCCAATGGGTGACGGGTTTCTCGCAGTACACGTCTTTGCCGGCTTCGACGGCATCAATGGCCTGGTAACCGTGATGGTGGTCGGGCGTAGCGATGCTGACGACATCGACATTGGGGTCGGCCAGCAGTTCGTGGTGGTCCATGTATCCCTTGGCCTTGGTTCGGTCGGCGGCGCGCTGCATGCGGGGCCGGTACACGTCGCTGACGGCGACGACCTCGACGTTGCCGCCGTTCTTCGCGAGCCAGTCCCACGTGCCCAAGTGTCCGTTGCCACGTCCGCCGCAGCCGATGAGGCCGACGCCAAGCTTCTCGTTCGCGCCGAGCACCTTACGGTTGGGCGCGCCTGCAATGGCCGCAACCGCGGCCGCGGCGGTCGCCGAGTGCTTGATGAAGCCGCGCCGCGACAGCGCGCTGCCTTGCTTGTTCTCGCGATGGGTGTCCGTCATGTTGAGTCTCCTCCTGATGAATCCGTGAACGCCTCGCTACTGTTGCTCGCGCGAGGCGAGCCATTGGGCGCATGTCGTCTGTATGGTCTCGGCCGTGACGTGTCCGTCCCAGACCGCGATTCCGTATCGTAGGCGCGCCTTCCCGTCCTCGGGGATCTCAAGCGGTTCGCGCCAGTAGTTCAGGGTAGCCGACAGATACGCGAAGGGCGCGGTCATGGTGAACCACAGCACGGGGCGCGGGTTGTCCGGATCATCGAACATGGCCACGGTCACCGGCTTGCCGTCGACCTTGGCCGCGTAGGCACACCATGGGGCTGGGGTCAAGTACTCGGTGCCACGCACCAACTCGCCTTCCGCGCCTTCGGGCAAAACGAAAGCGCCGTCCTTGTCCATGGATTCGACGAACCGCATGCCGAATCCGTGGTAATGGGCGCCAGTCAGTGTGGCGGGTTTTGGCGCGGTGAAGGTTGAGGACCAGGTCACCAGCGAAACGCCGGTCGTCTCATGCACCTCGATGCGGCGGTGTTCCCGGAGCAGGACCGAATCGTCCGGCGCGAGCCAGTCCACAGCCCGCTCGAACCAGGCACAACCGGCTCCGATCTCGACGATGCGCCCCGTCTTGAGCTCACCCCGGTGAATCTGACGGCCCGGTGCGTCGCGTTCCTCCCAGAAATTCACATCGTTCACTTTGACGGCGAACATCAGTGCGTGGTGGTGAAGGTGGTCGTGGGGCGCGTCGCGCAGAATGTTGACGCCGCTCGGTGTGCGCAGAACGTCCGCATACGGCTTGTAGGGCACGTCACCCGTGCGGTAGCGGATGACGTTCACGTCGTCGTGATCGATCTCCACCATGTTGGGGACCGAGTTAATGGTCATCTTGGTGGTGGTAGCGTCTCCCGGCGCAGCCACCAGCAGTACGACGGCCGTCAGTGCGATGGTGTGCAGCATTCGAAGCCCTCCATCGAGTTGCGTTCCTACAGGAGCGGCTTCAAGTATTCCACGCTTGACGCTGCTTGTTCCACTGTGCCGCATTCCACGGAGAAGACGATGTCGCCGGGAAGGCTCTTGCACAACTCGACGACCTTGGGCCAATCGACGACGCCCTCGCCGCACGCGCATCCTACCGGGGTGCCGGTGACCTTGCCCCGCTCCGCGTCGGACTGCTGAATCGAGATGTCCTTGGCGTGCAGGTGGACCAAGCGGTCAAGCACGCGTTCGAGCCATGGGACGGGGTCCTCACCCGCGAGGTAGCTGTTGCCTGTGTCAAAATTGATGCCGATGGCGGGCGAATCGACGAGGGCGTAGATGCGGTCGAGACCGTCCGGGGTGCGGCTGTATTGCTGGTGCGGCTCGATGCCGATCACGATGCCGCGGGCTTCGGCCAACGCCGCCGCTTCCTTCAGCACGTAGCGCATGAGGACGTGGTCCTCGTCCTCGGTGGTCCAGGACGGTTTGGGACCCTCGTCGGTGTTCACGATGGGCGCGCCGCATTCGGCCGCGAACCGCACGGCCTGTTTCAGGTACTCAGTGCTGATCTCGGGTTTGCACAATGGGCAATGGGCGGACAGGCCCGAGAGTTTGTCCCCGGCTTTCTCGCAGGCGCGCTTGATGCGGTAGGGGTCGTCGAGCATGGAGACGCTGTGGAAGTAGCCCGCTTCGCTGAGAAGTTCGC
>JAAEQP010000290.1 GCA_024231375.1 bacterium
CGAAAGGGAAAGGAAGGGCAGCGACCGCTTGGCCAGTTGGACCCGCGCTTCGTGATGGCGCGCGGCGCGCGCCTTCAACGCCGACAACCGCGCAACCGCTTGGCGGTGGCGGAGCGGGTCGGAGGTCTGCAGCACGGGCGGCACGTTCAGAAATGCGGCATCACGCAACGCGTCATCTTCGCGTCCCGTGGCCATCCATCCGCGCAGTTCATCTAGCCGGGTCTGGAACGTGCCGACCGCCAGCGCGTCACGTTCGCCGGCGCAGGCTGCTTCATCGGCGCCCAAGCGTCGCGCTTCCTTCAGCGCGCGTTGGGCACCGCCGGCATCGCCGCGCAGTCGATGAAACGCCGCAAGCTGCAGCCATCCGCTTGTCGTCGACGCTTCGCGGACCCGTCTTTCGATCATTGGTAGCACCAGATTGGCCAATGTGGCCGTGGGAAAAGAACGGACCCACGTGTATCCCACGCCCTTCATTTCCGTCAGATCCGGTGTGACGCGACTGATGACGACGCGAAACTCCACGTCGCCCAACGCGGGGTCTTTCAAGTTCACGGTCGCCGAACCGTCCGGCTCCCACGTTCCCCAGCGGAAATCCTCAACGACATGCGCGATCTTGCCCCTGGTCCGTTGCTTGGCTGAATCCTCGTGAAAGAGAAATTCGGGCTGGGGTTGAAGCGCAGCTTTGACCCCCATTCGCTCGGCCACCACGGATGGACTTAGATAGATATCGCGACGCGGTGTCGAAGTTTCCACTTTCAGGGCGGAACCCACGCGCGTAACGCTCCCCCGCACCACGCGTCCGTCATGCGTCAACACACTCTCCTCGCCGCCCGAAACACAGAAGCTCGCAAGGGCGCACAGCGCCACAAGGAGCCCAACGCAAAAGGTCCTGTGAGCATTCGCCTTCCATTCAGCCATAGTTGCTCCGTGCACCTATCAGTAATGACATGTTGAATCCGTATTCTCTTAAGGTGAAACTATCAAGATAAGTCTTCGTGCACGGGATCTACGGTCTTGGGTCCGCGCACGTCGAGTTCCAACCACAATTTGTGTCATTTGTGCCTTC
>JAAEQP010000291.1 GCA_024231375.1 bacterium
ATTTCGCCTTCGGGCCAGGACCTACTGGTGAAGGGCATAACCATCTGCTGTTCGTTCCAGGTTTCGTTGCCGGAGGACTGAGCGTAGACGAGGGGGCCGGTCACATGGACCCACCCCAGACGGGCGTAGTAGCGCACCAGACGTTCGGAACACAGGAGCAAGCCGAATTCCACGCCCAGTTTGTCGCGCATGAAGGCCTGGGACGCCCGCATGGCGAACTTGGCGAGTCCCTTTCCCTGAAACTCGTGTGGCGTCATGACGCCACCGATGCCGCCGAGGGTGACGGGGCTAACGCTGGCCGTCGCGGCGCGTTCGCAGATGGCGACGTGGCTGGCAAGCCTTCCGTCGGCGTAGATCAACACGCGCCAGTCGGGCGCCGCCCATTCGTGTTCAAGCTCGGCTTCACCAAACAGGTCACGGCTCCACACGTCGAGGATGCCAGTCTCCTCGGGCGTGAGTTCTTCGGTTCGTTTCACGATGGTCTCGGTGGCGTCGTTCATGGTCTTCCTTTCGAAATCCGGGGACGGTGGGGCTGTTGAAGAAGTCACACACCCATCAGAACAGAAGCGACAAACGGGGACTGCCAAGCTCTTGCGTCCCATTATTGACCTTCTTAGGGCAACAATGGGTGGCTGTTCCCAGGTTATCGCGGCCTGCGCACCGGAGGCTGTCACCTTTTCAACAGCCCCACGGTCCCGCCTCGTCTGCCGCGGCAAGGATACAGACGGCACGGGCCCGTCGCAAGAGGTCTGAACGGGGTGACCGTGCTTGATTCAGGTCGGTGACGGCACTACAGTGGGCACGGCGGGATGCGGGCGAGTGCGGGAAGGCTCGCGCCCACCCAGCCGAGTGGCGATGCAATGGGAGAAGGAGACACACCATGCAGACACGCAGGCCCGAGGTCGTGCCCACGCACGGCGGGCGGCCCGTCAATGTTCATCCGAGGGCCATCGTCATGGGCGCATTGCTTGTGCTGCTGGCCTTCTGGCTGGTGCGGGGCGGCCCCGCGTATACGGTGGCGCCGGACGAGATGGGGGTCGTCATGCGGTTCGGCCGCTACACGCGAAGCACCCAGCCCGGCTTCCATTTCAAGGCGCCCTGGCCCATTGAATCCGTAGAGACGCCGAGAGTGACCGAGATCAAACGGCTTGAGATCGGATTTCGCTCGACCGGATCGGGATCGAGCGCCGACTACGTCTCGTTTATGGACAGTCCGCAACTGCTGGCCGAGGCCCAGATGCTGACCGGCGACGAGAACGTGGTCGACTGTTCGATGGCCATTCAATACAAGATCCGAATCGCCGACGTGCGCGACTACCTGTTCAACTTCGGGCCCGGCGACGTGGAGGCTTCGTTGCGCGATATCGGCGAGGCGGCGTTGCGGCAGGCGGTGGGCGACCACCCCATCGACAGCGTCCTCACGACGGGCAAGCTTGAGGTTCAGGGCGAAATTGAGACACGCATTCAGGAACTGACCGACGCGTACGGCATGGGCATCAAGATTACGGCCGTGAAGCTCCAGGATGTGCAACCGCCCAAAGAGGTGGCGAGCGCGTTCAAAGAAGTGGCCACGGCCCGTGAAGAACGCGAGCAGATCATCAATGAAGCGTTGGCCTACCAACGGGGAGAAATTCCGCAGGCTGAAGGTGAGGCCCAAGCGCTTGTTTTGGCTGCCGAGGGCTACAAAGAGGCCCGCGTGGCCGAGGCGATGGGCGCGGTGGCCCGCTTCCAGGCCATCGCCGGCGAGCACGAGAAGGCGCCCGAAATCACGCGGACGCGCCTCTTCCTAGACACCATGGGCGAGATCCTCCCGAACGTGAAGTTGACGGTCGTGGACGAACGCGCAGGCGTGGTGAATCTGAAGGCCTTGGGCGATCTGGAGATCACAGCCAAGCCGCCGCGACAGGCCCCGGCTCCGCCGTCCCAGCCTAGCCAGGCTCGCGGGGCCCGGTCCAGCACCCGGTCCAGCACCCGGTCCAGCACCCGGTCCAGCACCCGGTCCAGCACCCGGCCCGACACCCAGTCCAGCACTCGGCCTAGCACCCAGTCCAGCACCCAGTCCAGCACCCAGAGGAGGAAGTAAGACATGGATACCAAGAACATTGTCACAGCCCTTCCCCTGGTTGCGGTGGCCCTGGTCGTTTTCGTGGCCCTCTCCTGCACGTTCATCGTCGATGAACGTCATCAGGCCGTGGTGTTGCGTCTGAACAAACCGGTACTGGTAATCACGGGCGATCTCCCGGATGACGTGTTTGCCGAGGTGAAGCAGAGCATCCTGTCCGCCGCGCAGCGGGTGGATGCAAGTGCCGAGGGCATCGAACTCGACCCGGACTCGATTCGCGTGAAACGCGGTGCAGGCCTCTATTTCAAGATGCCTTTCGTCGACACGGTGGAACTGCTGCCCGACGTTATCCTCGAATACGACGCCGAACCGCGCGAGATCATTCTGGCGGACAAGAAGAAGCTCATGGTGGACAACTTCGCCCGCTGGCGCATCTGGAACCCTCTGCTCTACCGCGTCACGGTGGGCAACGACCGGAACGCGCGCGACCGTCTGGACGACATCATCTACTCGGTCATGCGTGAGGAATTGGGCAAGAGCCCCCTCATCGAGGTGATCCGGACCACGAACCGGTTGACCGACGCGCCGCCGGTCGTCGAGGGGGATTCACCCCAGAGCGAGGACCCCATGCGCGAAGAGATCTCGCGCGGTCGCGAGGACATCATGGAAATCGTGATGAAACTGTCCGACAAGGACGCGCGCGAATATGGCATCAGCATCATCGATGTGCGGCTGAAACGCGCCGATCTGCTCCGCGAAAATCTGGAGGCCGTGTTCGGACGGATGAAGGCCGAACGGTCCCGCATCTCGATGGGATACCGTAGCGAAGGCGAGCGAGAGGCCAGCATTATCCGGGGCCAGACCGACAAAGATGTTCAGGTGATCCTGGCCCAAGCCGAACGCGACGCGCGCACGCTCCAGGGCGAAGGCGATGCGAAAGCGTTGGGCATCGTGGCCGAGGCGTTCGGGTCGAATCCGGATCTCTATTCGTTTATGCGTTCCCTGGACGTCATCGAGACGTCGACCCCGCCGGGCAGTGAGTTCATCCTCGGGCTGGATTCAAGCATCTACCGCCTACTGGAGACCGAGTAGAAGAGACGTCTAAGGGCATGGGCGAGGCGAAGACGGGACTGTGGAGCTGTTGGAAAAGCCATATGCGCCCGAAAACAGAAGCGACAGACGGGGACTGCCAAGCTCTTGCGTCCCATTATTGCCCTTCTCAGGGCAACAATGGGTGGCTGTCCCCAGGTTATCGCGGCCTGCGCGCCGGAGACTGCCACTTTTTCAACAGCTCCACTGTCCCCGCTTTGGCCCGTGGTCGTGGAGGAGTCTGACGGCATGGACGATCACACCAGCCTGACGAAAACGGGGACTGTACCAAGCGAGCGAGTCCCCGAGCGAGACGGGACTGTCCCCGCTTTCGCCCACACCAACCTGACGCACGAATTCGTTGACCGCCGGGACGAGGCGCACCCGCTGCTGACACCGGACGACGAGGCCGTGTTCCGGTTCCTGCGGAGTTGGCACCGTCATCCCGCGCTACGCGACGCCGTCTGGTACCGGGACGTGAATCTCGGTGAGACGATGGAACTGGCCATAATGCGGAACGTCGTCGAGGCCCTGCACACCGCGCCGGACGAGCAACGCCCATGAAGCCAGCCGTCCTGCTCAGCATGATGCGCTGGCGCGGCGGCCCGGAGGTTGCGCGGGCGCTGCTGGATGCCGCGGACGTGGACCTGATTGCGGTGGCCCCGTGCACGTCGGAACTCGAGGCCGCGGGGATTCCCCACCAAGACTTCATGGATTACATACCCCAGGATCCCGCGGCCGCCCACATGCCCGGCATACTGGACCGCCTGTCTCGTATCATGGAGGTTCTGCAAAGCGACGCCTTCCGCGATTCCTATCCACGCGTGGACGACGCGGGGTGGCGACGTTTGCAGGAGGCTTTGGCAGAAGGACTTCGGGAACAATTCGTCGGCGCGGCGTTCCACTTGGAGGCCTTGCGGTGCTGCGCGACTCGGAACGATCTGCGGTTGCTTGTGGTGTCGGAAGACAACATCACCCACAGCCGGGCGGTGGTGCTGACGGCCGACCGGCTCGGAATTCCTTCGTTGCACATCCCCCACGGCGCGACAGGAGGCGCGGTGACGCCGCATCCGTGCATGGCGGCGACGTACATCGCCGCCCACAGCGAACACATGAGGCGGCAGTACGAGCAGTTGGGGGCCGCTCCCGACCGGATCGTCGTGACGGGCAATCCGGCGTGGGACAGACTGTGCAGGCCGTCCGCGGCAGGTCTTCGTTCGGGCTTGTGCCGAGATGCCGAGCTCGACCCGGACCGCCCCCTGATCAACTACGCCATGACGGACAGCCGCGTGTTCGCGTCGTCCTGTCTCCAGCCTGGATTCGCCAACCACCATACGCGGTATGTGGAGGCCGTGCTGGATGCCTACGCCGCGCTCGCGCCGCGCCACCCGGAGTGGCAGTTCGGAATCCGGCCACGACCGGGCGACGACACGGACCCTCCGTTGCAGGTCCTGATGCAGCGGTACGCGGGACGTCTCCAGAGCGTATTAATCGACCGGCACGATCCTCACGACAGTCTCGCCATGACGGACCTGCTGCTCGCCACGCAGTCGAACATGGGCATCGAAGCCATCCTGATGGGAACGCCCCACATCGACGTCAACATCGACGCGTTCAGCATGGCGGCGTTCAATGATGAAGGACTTGGTCCTCTGTTCGACGCGGAGTGTGACGCGATCCTCACGGCCCGGGAACCAGACGAAATCGCGCCGCTCATCGAATCGGCCCTGACAGACCCGGCCACACGGGAGCGTCTGTTGGCGGCGCGACCCTTCAGCATCGACCGCTACAACCACCGCGGCGATGGCAAGGCGTCCGAACGGGTGCGGGACCTGATTCTGTCGCTGCTGGATGCCGGACACACAGCGGTGCCGCCAATGGCGCGGTACGCGGTCTTTGAATCCGCGCTCGTCGAAGCTGTCCCTGAGGACGCGGCCACGGTGTCCGTGCTGGGCGCCGCAGCGTGTCCTGTGCGCGATGCGCTGTCCGCGGCGCGGCCGGACGTTGGTTCGGCTGTCTCGGGGCCGGTCGATGCCGTGATCGTCGGCGATCCCCTCTCCCCCACTCCCGACACGCACGCACTGATCGAGCAGGCCGTCGACCTGTTGGCCGAGGATGGCATCGTCGTGGCGCCGGTGCGCAATCTTCGCTGGCGTATGGACGAGGCGATGTTCCCCGGCTCGACGCCGGTGCCGGGGCGCGCCGGATTCGAACCGCCGTCGGGTGTCGAAGGATACACTTTGGGGGGGGTGAAGATTCTCCTTTCCCGGCTGGACCTGGAGTTGAGCGAAGCGCGGCCCGTGAGAGAGCCGGACGCGTTGGACGGCGAACCGCCGGGCTGGGTCGTAACCGCACGCAGACGGACACTCGGACCCAGCGTCGACACCGAACTGCGTCGCCGGCGCGAGGATGCGGAGGGGAGCAACCGGCGCGGCGAGAAACGGTTCGCGAACGGCGACTACGCCGGCGCGGCGCGGGATTTCTCGGAGGCGACCGCATCCGACCCCGATCAGCCGTTGTTCCATAACAACCTGGCGGCGGCGTTGCACGCCGCGGACCGTCCCGAACAGGCGTGGGACGCCCTGCTCAACGCGCTGCACCTCGATCCCCGCGATGAGAACGCGCGCGCCAATCTCGAGGCCATTGGCGAAGTGTTGGGGCGACCCGCCGAGGCCCAGCGGCTGTTGCGGATTTACGGAGACGCTGAGTAGGTAACGCGGCCGTGACCCGCTACGCCTCGCCCCCGTCGCCGACGGACTCACGCCCCAGTTTGCGGCGGATGCGTTCGAGCCGATGCGTGAACATGTCCAGTTGAGGCGACTCCGTGCCTTCGGACCGGCCCAGGGCGGCGCGAATCTCGAGGGCCTGCACGGCTTCGGCGCACAACTCCTCGGCTTTCAGCAAGTTACGACTGCGGTGTTCGTGATGCTTGGCGAGTTCGAGCCGGGCCAGGAGGTGTTTGGGCGACTCCTCCAGCAGGAGCGACCAAGTCTCTTCCATACGCGGCCAAGCGCCGATCCGTTTGAACGCAAACCCGAGGTATTCGAGCACCTCATGCCGCACGGTCGCTTCGAGGTCTTCCTCGAGTAGCCGGGTGCCTTTCTCGACGACCTCGTCGTATTCCTTACGAAGGTAGTGGACCCGCACGAGCGAAATCCTGTCTTCCCGATGTTCAAACCCACCACGCTCCCCGTCAAGCCCGTGCGCCAGCCAAGCCGTCAGGGTGACCAGGGACAGAATGTCCATCTGGTGGTGGTAGAAGACACCCTTCAAGGGTCGCGCGTCGCGGGTACGCAGGTAGTCGAAGTACATCTGCGGAATCTCGCTGCTGGGCACGTCGCCGTGGCGTTGGATGCCGAGCACGGCCTTCTCAACATTGCCCAGACTGCACCCACCCAAACGGCGCTTGAGAAACCGGCGTGCGGCATGCACGAGGTCGAAATGAAGCCCGGCGTCCAGCCGGAAAGGGATGCGGTTCTGGATGAAACGCGTCCGGAGCAGCGGCACGTCGAAGGACTTGCCGTTGTAGCTAACGAGGGCGTCCTTGTCGCGGAAGAGGCCATCCAGATAGGTGAGCAGGGGTTCTTCTTCGTCGTAGTCACGCATGAAACACTGTTCGAGCCGGAACGCGTTGTCGGTGAAGTACCCCACGCCGACGAGGAAGGCCACGGTCCCCGTGCCGCCGGATAGGCCCGTGGTCTCGGTGTCGATAAACACGGCGCGCGCCGCGTCGAAGGTCTCCAGGTCGTCGTCGCACGCCGACAAGGCGATAAGTTCGCCGGGGGCCTCCAAGGCCGCGCCGAGGGTCAACGCGCCGTGACGCGTGTCCAGCGGGAAGTCCTGGCGGACGCGGTAGAACACGTCTTCGTCTTCCCCGACCACCTCGCCGTTGACGACGGTATCGATCTCATATTCGCCCGAGGCGCGCTGCTCCTCGAGGGTTTCAAGTTTCCGGCGCCATTCCGCGCCCGACATGAGACCCTTGGTCCCCAGCAACTCGCCTAGCTTGCCCTTCAGTTCCGACATGTCTTCCGGGGCGCGACGCCCCGTTCCTGTGGTTACAGGCCAATGCGTGACCGAAATTCCGGCACGCCCTTGATGCCGAGGCTCAGGCGGAACAGGCCGCCCGCACCCGGCCCGTTTTCGTCCTTGTTGTCGCCGCCCGCCGTGGTGACGTACATGTCCGAGTAGTCGGGACCGCCGAACGTGACCGACGACACCTTCTTGGCGGGAAACTCGATGCGGCGCTCTTCGGCGCCGTCGGGCGCGAACCGGATCAGGCAACTGCCGTCCCAGATGGCCGACCATACGAATCCTTCGGCGTCGACAGTCATTCCGTCCGGCACACCACCATCGTCGGGAAGCTTCACGAATACGCGTTGGTTGGCGATCGCGCCCGTGGCTTCGTCGTAGTCGAACAGGTAGATCGCGCGTTTCGGCGAATCGGTGTAGTACATCTGCTTGCGGTCGGGTGTGAACCCGATACCGTTCGAGCATCCGATGCCCTCCAACACAAGGGACAGCGCGCCGTCCGGGTCGATCCGGTACAACCGCCCGGGACGATCCTTGGTGGGCATGGTGCCGCAGAACACGCGGCCTCCTGGATCGGCGATGACGTCGTTGAACCGCGTCTCGCGCTCGGCGGGGATGTCCTCGAGAACCGTGTCCCACGCACCCTCGCACCAGCGCTTCACAGCACCCTTGGCCATGAAAAGCAGAAGCGATCCGTCGGTCTGAATGGTGAACCCGCCCAGGTCGTCGCCCTCGAACAACTGCTCGTGGGCTCCGGAGGAGGGGTCGAACCGGAACAGGCGTCCCCGGGGAATATCGACCCAATAGACCCGCTTCTCTTCAGGGTGCCACATGGGCCCTTCGCCGCAGGCGCACAGATAATCGACAATAAGTTCAGGCTGCATGGGGCCTCCGTATTCTGTCGGGTTGCGTGACTACTTTGGATGCGCCACAGTGTACCCGATTGACGACCGATTGGCCACGTCCGAGACGGGAACGAGGGCTTCGTTTGACAATAGGGGCACGGGTTCGGGAAAATGGCCCAAGTCTTGGGGTACCCGGGATGAGCGGGGTTTGCTCTCGGTATCGCGAAATGGTCTCCCAGGTCATCGACGACGATGAAACCTAGCGGCGAAATCGCGTGTCTAACCCCATGGAACCACTTGCTGTTGGAGCGGAGTTTCGCCTGGGAGGCATGTCTGCCCACAAGCGTCGCGATGTGCGGCGTGGTGAGGCCACTACGGGGCTGACATCGACAACGCACGGAACGGAATCCGGTGTTTAGTGTTTCTCTGAGTTATGGAGTTAGGATCTGATGACGAATAGCCTGCCGCTGAAAATCGTGGGTGTTGGACGGTATGTACCCAAACGCGTAGTGCCCTGCCGAGAGGTCGAGGAACTGTGCGGGTTGAAAGAGGGCTGGATCGCCCGCAAGACCGGTGTGCTTGAACGACGCTGGGCCGGCGAAGGTGAGACCGCGACCTCCATGGCGGCCGAGGCCGCGCGTGAGGCTTTGTCGGACGCGGGTATAGAAGCTGGCGACGTGGATCTAATCCTTAACGCGTCCGGGACGCAGCCCCAAGCCATCCCGGACGGTGCGCACCTGCTTCAGCGCGAGTTGGGCCTGCAGGACTCGGGCGGCGCATGCATGACTGTGCATACAACATGCCTCAGTTTCGTGACGGGCATGGACGTTGCCGCAAGCTTTCTGGCAACGGGACGCTATCGGCGGATTCTCATCGTCAGCTCTGACATCGCCTCGTGCGGAATCAACATGAAAGAACCCGAGAGCGCGTCCCTGTTTGGCGACCTCGCGGCGGCAGTGGTCGTCGAGCGGACACCGGAGGGCGAAGACAGCGCCGTGGTTGCGATGCGCATGGAAGGCTACAGCAGCGGCGCGGACTGTACCCGCATTCTCGGTGGCGGCACGGGCCGCTATGCGAACTCTCCGGACACGAAGCCTGAAGACAACATGTTCCACATGGAAGGGCCGAAGGTGTACAAGTTGGCCCGGAAGCATGTGGGCGGATTCCTGGAGCGTTTGCGGCCGGGTCTTTCCAAGGATCTGGGCACCATCAAACGCGTTGTGCCGCACCAAGCCAGCGGCTTCGCCATCAAGGCGCTTCGCAAGTATGGCATGCCGGACGAGAAGGTGGCCGTGACCATTGAGCGGTTCGGGAACTGTGTGGCCGCCTCGATCCCGGCGACCCTGTATGAGACGGTCCGGGACAAGTGCATCGAGCGTGGCGACGAGGTGCTGCTGGTCGGTACAGGCGCGGGTCTGTGCATCGGGGGCATGATCCTGCGCTACTAGCGCCGGGTGGCATGCTCAGGTCAGCATGACCTTCTCGGAATCCTGGAAACGCTCTCGGATTTCGATGAACGCCGATTCGTGCTCAGAAAACACATCCACGATCTCGGGATCGAAGTGCCCCCCCCTCCCTTCCTTGATGATGGACGCGCTCTTCTCGTGTGAGAAGGCCTCTTTGTAGCAGCGTTTGGAGGTCAGCGCGTCGTAGACGTCGGCCAGTGCCATGATTCGACCCACAAGCGGAATCTCCTCGCCCGCCAACCCTCTCGGGTAACCTGCCCCATCCCATTTCTCGTGGTGTGATTCGGCCACTTCCGTACCCATGCGAAGAAATTCGTTGCCGGGGTACTGTTCATCGACGGCCCTGAGTGTGTCAGCACCGATCATGGCGTGCATCTTGATGACTTCGAACTCTTCCGGGGTGAGTTTGCCCGGTTTCTGCAGGATGCGGTCAGGCACGCCGACCTTGCCGATGTCATGCAGTGGGGCAGCCGCGTACAGATTCCCGACAAAGGAATCGTCGATGAGTTCGGCGTACTTCGGCAGAGCGCTCAGGGCCTGCGACATGGTCCGCGCATACTCGCGCATGCGTTCAAGGTGCTCGCCCGTCTCCGGGTCGCGCGATTCGGCAAGTTTCGACATTGCGAAAATGGTGGCCAGTTGGATCGTCGATATCCGCTCAACCTGAACGCGGACCCGGTCCTCCAACTCGACATTGTTTTCCTCGATCCGCTGCTTGTATTCGACCTCCCGGTCATGCAACTGCTTCTTCTCCAGGCACGCGTTGATACGGGCGCGCAGAAGCGTCGAGTTGAACGGTTTGATGAGGTAATCGTCGGCGCCGCCTTCAATGCAACGCACCATGCTCTGCATTTCGTCGATGCCGGAGACCATGATTACCGGGATGTGGCGTAGATCACCGTCCCCGGTCATCTTCTCGAGCACTTCGTACCCGTCCATGACGGGCATCATGATGTCGAGAAGCATGAGATCCCCGCTCTCGTCTCTGGCCGTCTCCAAAGCCTGCAAGCCGGTCTCGGCCGTGAGGGGATGATGCCCCAGTGCCGCCACAAGATCGGAGAGCAACTGGCGATTCATGTCCTGGTCATCGACGATGAGAATCCGGGCCGGTTCCATCCGCACCTCCTCAGACAGGTAGTGGAAAGCCGTAGCGCCGCTCGCTCTCGGGCATGCGAACAGACTTGCGCACCCTTTCCCGTGATTCTAGCATAATGATCCCAAGATTGGGGGATGGATGCGCCGGTCGATTGGCGAACCTGCCGCTCGGCATTGTGAATGATTCGACGGGAGGGTACACTGCCTGACTCAAGAAAGAAGGAGAACGTCTATGCCCACTCGTCCAATGCCGGAGGCATCCGAGGCCAATACTCAGACACTCGTCCCGCGGGACGCAATGTGCCCGTCGGCACGTAGACTGAGGGACACATACGCCATCACGCCGGGGGCACCCTTCCTGAAACGGGAATTCGGGTTCTATTGTCTCGATACGTGGTATGAACAGGGTCTTTCCCGCGACGCAGACCTGGACGAGGTGTTCGACTATGACCCGCCGGGGCACCACTCGCTGGGGCAGTTGGGATGGTGCGAGGCGGCGTTTGTGCCTGCGTTTGACGTGAAGATCGTCGAGGACCGGGGCGATCACGAGGTGGAACAGGACTATGCGGGCCGCCATGTGCTGTATTTCAAAGGCCGCCGACAAGGCTTCATGCCCGAGTACATCGACCATCCCGTCAAAGATATGCGCACGTGGGAGGAAGACGTCCGGTGGCGCATGGACCCGTCGTCCCCGGAGCGGTTCGCGGACCTGGACGGTCGCATGAATGAAGCTCGGGCACAGGCCGCGAAGGGGATGGTGATTGTCCAGAATCTCATCGGCGGATACATGTATCTGCGGAGTCTGATTGGGCCTGAACGGCTGCTCTATGCCTTCTGCGAACAACCGGACCTCATTCGCGCGTGCATGGAGACATGGTTCGAACTGGCGGACACGGTGATCGCCCGGCACCAGGAACATGTGACGTTGGACGAGTTCTTCCTGGCGGAGGACATCTGCTACAACAACGGATGCCTCATCTCCCCGGACATGATGCGCGAGTTCCTGATGCCCTACTATCAGCAACTGATCGCGAATGTACGCGCCCGGCAACTGGACCCTGCACGCCATCTGTACATCCAGATCGACACGGACGGATACGCGCCAGCCACCATTCCCATCTACCGGGAAATCGGCATGGATGTCATGAGTCCCTTCGAGGTGGCCTCGGGGTGCGACGTGGTGAAGGTGGGCCGGGAGTACCCGGACCTGGTGATCCTGGGCGGCATCGACAAACGCGTGCTTGCGGAAGGGAAGGACGCCATCGACCGGCATCTGGACTACATCCTGCCAGCCATGCGCGCGCGGGGCGGCTACATACCCACCTGCGATCACGGCGTACCGGAAGAGGTCTCGCTGGAGAACTACATGCACTACCGCAAACGCTGTGTGGAATTGGGTGGCTAGGCAACGGGGACTGTACCAAGCGAACGAGACCGAAAGCAACCGCAATCCTATTTGCTCGGTCACTCCCCATGCACTGAGACAGCCTGCTTCAACCAGGCTCGGATTTCCTCCGCGCGAGCGGGGTCTCCCGGAACGGATGCGACATCGGCGGCGTAGGCCTCCACCTTCGCCACCGAGGCTTCGTCGCCGCTGTCTTGGAACGTTTCCCGTGCCAGCGAGAGCAGACAGTGGTCCTGCCACCCCCGGCGCCAGGCTTGCCAGCGCCGCGACGGAACCAGCCCCGTTTCCGTAGGATACACAAGCGATGTGTCGTAGGCGCTCTTGTAAGCCTCGCGATACCACGGGTCGCCATAGTACTGCTGTGCCCAGTAGCCGATTCCCGCTACGTCGTTCGCGAAGGCCCACCAGAACTTGGCGAGGTAGTGGCGGGTCGGGTCCTGAAGCTTGTCGTTGCTGCCCTCCGAGTAGAAGTAACACCAACGCGGTTTGCCCGTGGCAATGACCATGTCGTGAAAGGGCTTCATGTTGTCTGGGAAGAAGGTCTTGAAGTGGGGCATCCAGTCGTCGGTGAGCGCGTCCATCTTGCGCGCCACGTCCAGGTCGGGGGTGCTGCAATCGATGACCACGCGAACCCGGGGATCGACTTCCTTGATCCACCGGGACAGGGTACGGCAGTGCTCGCCCACGGATTCGTCGTACGGGTTCACCATGAATCGGTCGTAAGTCAGGCCTTTCTCGATCAGATGGTCCACAACCAAGCCAAACCATTCCTTGAACGCCTTCTCGTACTCGGGCGTACCGAAGTCGAGTCCAAACAGGTCCCTACGCTGTTTGCCCTTCTCCCAGATACCGAGGGTCACGAAGTACTGGTTGAACGCGTCCATTGTCGCATCCAACAGAACATCGGCATGCGTGAAGTCGGGTTTCCCGGCAAGCGTACCGTCCGCGTTTGCCTTGACAGCCCCGACGGTGCGAAGGCGGTGCAGCATGCACACGTCCACACCGTGACTGGCGAGATCGTCCAGATGCCGCTGGAACCATCGTGGCTGTGCTTCCGCGACCTCGGGCAGAATGAGATTCCAGGTGAAACAGTGAATCGACCGCGCGGATGCAATGCTGGCAGGGATGGCACGCAGGACAAGGGGCACTTCAACCGGAGTTCCAGGCGAACCGTCCACGGGTTGAAACACAATCCGCGCCTTCGTGTTCGAGTCGCCGTCTCCTGAGTTGTGGATGCTCAACCACATCTGGCCGGTTTCTCCGGGCGCGAGGTGCAAGATTCCCGCCGGACGAGGCGCTAGGACGTCATAGACTTGCGTCCCGTCCGGCGCGGCCACGGGAACGGACTCCTGCCATAGCGTTTCGAAGCCGGGTATGCCCAGTTTCAGGTAGTTCCAACTCTTGTCGTCTTCACTGTGTCGAGACGTGCATCGTAACGTCAGCGGTTGATCGCTGAGGTTGGTAACGTTCCAGGCGAGGTCCACCCATTCATCGCGCAGCAGCGCGACCTCAATGGGCCCTGCGGGTCTGTCGAGCGAGGATGGTTCACCCAGGAACCGCTCGTACGGCCAGGCGCGGGCGACGGCAAACGTTTCGCCTGAAAGCCTCGCCGCCTTCAGCCGCAGGGCGCTTCGTTCCTTCCGCAAAACGTCCAACTCGCTGGACAGTCGCGCATAGGCGTCGCGGACACCGATCTCGTCCATCGTGGAGAGGGTTTGCGTCCAAGCGCCGTGGCGTCCTTGCCATTGAGCGACGTGCTGCTGCATTTCTTCCGGCCACTGAGGGGAATCCGCAACGAGGTCTTCCGAATCCTTGGCCAAACGCGTCTTCAAGGAATCGAACACCCAGCTACCGAATCGTCCCGGAGCGTTGAACGCGCCGAAGGTCGCGTGCCACGCGCTGAGTTCCTGCTCGGCTTTGCGCTCGCGACAGAGATTGGCGTACCACACGTCGCCCGGCGTGGGCGCTTCGACGCCCAACGCCAGGAACGGTATCGCGATCTCGGCCGACCACTCGGTTGCGCCTCTCCAAACCGCGTTCTCCCAATCCGGATTGAATCCGTGGAAATCCGACCCCAGAGCGTCATGCCGCTGATTCAGAATATCGACCAGAAAGTGCATGTGGCTTGCGCGGTCGCCCTGCGGGTTCAGGAAGACCTCGACGCATTCATTGACCCAAATCGGAGGATCCTGCCTGCCGTCGAACGCGCGTTCGGCAATGTTGCCGGGCAGAGGTTCTTCGCACACCATGGCGATGAACAGGGTCGTGTCGTCGTGCCCCACCCATGCCCGTGTCTGCGCCTTGGCCGCGGTGTTCTTCAGATTCTCCACAAAGCCGTCGACCGCACCCGCCGCGCTCCATTCCTCGGGATTGACGCGGCCGTCAATGGTAGGGTGGGCCATCCTTCCAACGACCAACGGGACGTCAACGGCGTTTGCGCCGCCAACCGATTCCTTGGCGGCAATCGTGACCTTCCAGGTGAATCTTCCGCCCACGGGGCCGCCGTCCTGGTCCTGGAGCGGGGCGTATTCCCAAGCCCTACCCTCCGGATGGCGGGCAACCTGAAAACCGAATTCCGCGGGGCCGGGCGGCACGTCCAACGGAACGTCCAGCGTGAACGCCACGTTGAGCCGGTCTCCCGCCTGGTGCGGACCGGGGATCTTCCAGGGCGTGTGTTTGGAGGCGGGAAGATTGACCGAGACGTCGGTGTCGACGAGGGAACGAAACGACGCGAAGGGCCTTGTGAAAGGAGGGGCGCCAGGCTGTACCACCTCCAGCGTCACGTTGCCGACAACACGTTCGCCCCCACGCACGCGCGCCGGGGTCTTCACTTCAACGACGCGGAACGCGCCATCGCTCTGGGCTTGGGCAAGGGACTCCGGCAAGAATGCACAGAATCCACCGAGGACCGTCACTATCAAGAGGCAGGGAGTCTTCTTCACGAGTCGTGTCTTCCTTACCGCGGGAGTTCGTCTCCGCGTTCGACCGGCTGCACGTGCTGGACATCACGACAGTCAGTCAGTGCGTTCATACAGAATCGTCGTCGCCTGAGCGCGTTCGGGCAGTTCGACGAGCAAGCCCCGTTCGAGCAACTCGCTGCCGGCCACGTCCCACGTCTCGGTCCCATCGACGGCGCGCAGCCGGTACGTGGCGTCCGCATCCAGGCCCCGCAAGGGCAGACGCGCCAATTCATACACACTGTCCTTCCGACGAAACGCCTGCACCATGCCCTGGCCGGCGCGGTTGAACTGCCACGCCATCCAAACGCCTTCTCTCTGGCTGTGCGGCGTCAGTGGATAGAAATCGCCGGAGTAGTTCTCGCGCGCGACGCGCCATTGGTCGAACAAGGCGCGCAATGCGTCGTAGTCAATGCCGGTTTCGCGCAAGTCGAAGCCGCAACTGCACGAATTCGCCATGGTGCTCCAAAAGGCGTAAGGCTCGACCGGCGTCGCGCCGCCACCGTAGTACCCCGCGTCCGCACAGGCCACGGTCCCGGTCCCGTGATACGGCAGCCACATGGACAGCCCATAGGTCAGGCACTGCATGCCGAGGGGTACGAACACGTAGTCGCTACGCCAGAGTGGAACGGCGCGCCGGTAGGTCTCGATATCGAGGCGCCGGCCGCCGGACGCGCAGGTGTCGATGAGCATGTTGGGATGACGCCGTCGGAGTTCGTCGAAGTAGGCGAGATAGTTGGTAATGTGGCGTATCTCGGTGATGCCCTGGCGGTCTTCGGCGTCGTTCGCGCGCCACGAGTCCAGGGGCCGCATGTTGAAATCCTGCCGGTACAGGTCGATGCCCTGTTCGACCAGCAACGCATCCACATGTTCCGTGAGCCATTCAAGGACTTCCGGCTTGTCCAGCCGCAACAACCCGCCCTTCGCGCCGCCATGGACCCAGTCGGGATGCTGCTCGGTCAGCCACGTGCCCGCGGCCACGCGCTCCGGCTCGAACCACACCAGCACCTTCAACCCCTTCGCATGGGCGTGCTCGACGATGGGCTTGAATCCGTCGGGGAACCGGGAGGTGTCGATTTCCCAGGTGCCGGTCTTGGGCCATTGCCGGTCGCACGGATACCAACCGGCGTCCATCCACCAGTAATCGAGCCCCAGCCGCTCTTCGAGGTACCGGTCGATGAACATGATCTGGTTCTGTTCGTTGGCGTCGATCATCTCGCTGTAGGCGCGGGAACTGGACGCCAAGAGCATGGGCTCGGGTGGCGCGCCGTTGGGCCGCGGCATGCTGTGTGCCATCACCCAGCGACGCCACACGTTCTGCGCGTCGATCCAGTCGCCCTGGTAGAAGTGGAGCACCACCAGCGGCGTCCGTACTTCCTCGCCGGGCAGCAGTTTGAAATGAGTCAGGTCCTGCCCACCCCGGATACGCAACCCTTGTGCGTCGTCGCGGGTGAATTCCGCCGCCCACTGTCCGGGCCAGCCCAGCGCGTAGACGAGTCCACCACCGGCCCATTCGACGTTGAAGTAAGGCCATCCTTCGTCGGTGGGCCGGCCGCCTGTCGGCGCGAACCGCATGGAGGCCTTTGGGCCAAGGACACTGGTCAACGGCTCGTAGCTGGCCGATCCCACGCCATCGCCGTTGTGGTGATGGAGTACGAACTCGCCTTCCTCGCCCCGCTCGAACCCAGCGTCTAACGCCTGGATGTTCGAGAGAATCGGCGTGTCGGCCGAACCGGTATTCCTGAAGTGCAGGGTCCATTCCAACACGGGGAAGTCGCGGTATTGAACGGCTTCGCACCGGACTTGGAGGCCCGTCTCCGGGTCGGACCAAGTCAGCGTGTGGCGCGTACGCGCGTCGTCGATGGCTTCGGATTGATGTTGCGGGTTCCAGCCGGGCAGCAACTCGGCCGATGAACGCTCCCCGTAGGTAAACGAGAAGAACGGCTGCCCGGGCGCCGCGAAGGCGGATTCGGCCCAAGCCCGCGCCTGGTCCATCCCGTCAGGTTCGGCAGCCCCCATGATCTGTGTGGCGACGAGAAGTGACAACATTTCCTCTCCCTCCCTACTTCACGGCTTCGTACATGACGATAAACACGCCGGGCCGATCCGGAATGGCAACGCGTACGCCCTCGTCCATCAACACCTTTCCGGTAGCTTCATACGGTTCCCCGGCGGGTTCAAGTGGCGTGACGGAATACCGCGCGCCGGGCTCGAGTCCCTGAAGCGGCAACCGCGCGGATTCGTAGATGCTGTCGGAACGCCGAAACGCTTGGACCACACCCTGGTTCGTCTCGGCCCGGTCGAACTGCCACGCAATCCAGTCCTGGTCGGACAGGGTGTACGGCGTGATTGGGTAGTAGTCGCCAAGATAGCAGGGAATGTACGCCTTCCATCGGTCGACAATCTCCTTCAGGCGGGCGTAGTCGAGGTTCTCCTCGCGCATGTCCCAGCACGCGATGAAATCGGGTCCCAGCACGCTGTAGACGTCGTAAGGGTCGGTTCGGGACGTGCCGGTGCCGTAGAACGGGAACCACAACGACAGCGCGTGGGTATGGCACTGGTTGCCCACGGGCTGCATGATGTAGTCGCTGCGTAGCAACGGCACGGCGCGCCGCAACGTTTCGAGGTCGTTGCGGCGGCCGCCACTGGCGCACGAGTCGATGAGCAGACCGGGGTGTCGGCGGCACAGCTCGTCCCAGTAGGCGAAGTAGGCCTCCACATGCCGAATTTCGGTGATGCCCTGCCGGTCTTCCGTGTCGTTTCCGCGCCAGAAGGACAAGGGGTCGATGTTGAAATCCTGACGGTAAAGGTCGATGCCCTGACTGGTGATCAGTGCGTCCACGTGGTCGGTGAGCCACGCAAGCACTTCCGGGTCGCCCAGGTTCAACAACCCGCCCTTCGCGCCACCCAGAACCCACTCGGGATGGTTCTCGGTGAGCCAGGTGCCTCCCGTGACGCGTTCGGGCTCAAACCACACGATGGACTTCACACCCTTCGCGTGGGCGTGGTCGGTAATCTCGCGCAATCCCTTGGGGAACCGCTTGGTGTCCACCTCCCACGTGCCCGTGTTCGGCCACCCGGTCTTGTTGACGTACCACCCGGCGTCCATCCACCAATAGTCGAGCGTGATACCCCGTTCGAGGTACTTGTCGACGAAGAAGATCTGGCTCGCCGTATCGGCGTTGATCATCTCGCCGTACTGATGCGAACTGCACGCCGCCAGGAACGGCACGGACGGCAGTTCGCCACCGGGACGCGGCATGTTGTGCGCCACCATCCAGGCGCGCCACACGTTCTGCGCACGCAACCAGTCGCCGTGGTAGAACTGAAGCACGATCATCGGCGTCCGCACTTCCTCGCCGGGGTGCAGCGTGAAATGCGTGAGTTCCTGACCGGCCCGCAACGTCAGGCCGGTGCCTGCGTCGCGGACGAGATCCGCCGCCCATTGCCCGGCCCAACTCACCGCAAAAATGAGTCTGCCACTCGGGTGCTCGATGTTGTAGTACGGAAAAGCCAGGTTGGTCGGACGTCCGCCAGAAGGCGCGAAGTGCTTGGTTGCACCGGGGTCAAGGGACTCGGTGTAGGGCTGGAAACTGTCCGCGGTACAGTAGTCGCCTTTGTGATGATGCAGCGTGTATCCGCCCGCGCCGCCCCGGTGGATTTCGGTGTCGATAGCGCGGATGTCCGACAGAATCGGCGTGTCCCTGTCACCGGTGTTCTCAAAGTGGAGGGTCCATTCCACCGTTGGGAAACCGTGATACTCCACGGCCTCGCATCGCACGACAAGACCCGTGTCCGGGTCGGTGTAGGTCAACGTGTGGCCCGTGCGCTTCTCGTCAATCTGCCGCGATGCGCGCGAGAATTCCCACGTGTCGAGGAAGGTGCGCGAACTGGCCCCGCCATAGGTGAACGAGAAGAAGGGGTCATCGGTCAGCGGGATCTTCGCCTGCTGGACCAGCGGCAGTTCGCCGAGCCACACGTTCGTGCCGTCGTTCAGGACTGCTTTGGCCTCGGCCCAGTCGGCTTGGTCGCACGTGATGCCGTCCCCGCCGTCGGAGATGTGCAACCGGAACTCGGACGCGCCTTTCAGGTCCACCGACACGCTCACACCGGCCATGCCCTCACGCATGAGGGGCGACTCCCAGATCTGCTCGCCAGCGACCGACACCGAAAACACCACGCTGCCGCGACCGCCACTGGTTTGCTCGTTCGTGTCCACACCCACCACGGCCTCGAACCGGGCGGCCGGTTCGGGGAGACGCACCATGAGATCGCTGACCGCATGGCAGTACAGGCCACGCGTGTAGGTGGTGCGTGCGATGTTCATGGGCTTCCCGGCACGGCCATTCGCCTGAACCGGATCGTTATTGGCCAGCACGTCAATCCGCGCGGTGTCGTCGGGGGCCTCAGCCGCGCCGAAAAACTTGATCGACGCCCACTCGGTACGCGTGTTCATGTCCTGCACCGTAGGCGCCGCGGCAAGCACGGCGTGGGCCATAACGGTGGTGATGGTGAGTCCCAGCATAGCGATAACTCCTTCATAGCCTGTGCATTGTGCTGCCCAGGACGCCGCAACAACGTGACGAGCGATTGTCCTCCATGCACGCAACGCAATACAAGGTGTCCCAGGGCTGTCGAGAAGTAGTCTGCGGGCGAAAGGACAAGCGAGAAACCGGGACTGTACCAAGCGGAGTCCGCCGCAGGCGGGCGCAGACGGGACTGTCCCAGGTCTTCTCGCGGCCCGCGCAAGGCGAGACGGTGCTTCTTCAACGGCTCCGCTGTCCCCCGCTTGTCGCGGCCTACGCGCCGAGGCCGAGACGCATTCAACAGCTCCATCCTTCCCGCGTCGCGGACACTTCCCTAACCCCCAACACCCACCCTCCACGTCATCCTGAGCGACGCGAAGGATCTCTTGCCTCAGGCGCCAAGCCCCCCGCTGCGGCACGGTCTCCTGACCCTGCCCCAACACCCACCCTCCGCGCCGGTCGCATCCATAGGGGGAAACCAGACCGGCGAGGGCGCCGGTCCCACACCCGGCAGGAGTGCCCG
>JAAEQP010000292.1 GCA_024231375.1 bacterium
CAACTGGTGGACGCCTTGCTGTAACAGATTTCCTCCTCCCCCCAACGTCGCCGCGGCGGGATTCCCCCCCATCCCGCCGCGGCTCTCCTTTTTGTGCAGAACTTGATCGAAATGCCCGTCTTTGGGCATATACAGTCACGGGCGGGGTCCAACGGGGGGCGTCCGCCTGCACCCAGAACGTCTGGTACCGAGTTGTGGCGCGCCCGAAGTGCCGGCTGGTGGATGAGTTCTGCACGCGCGCCACGTGGCGGTCGTACGAGACAGTGCGGGTTCACTAAGGGACTGGTTGATTCGCCTCGCCGTTCGAGGTAGCATGGTGAGGGGAGGGACTCCATCGTGTCGCTTTGCGTATTGGTATTCGCGCAACTCGTGTCCGCCGCGGGGCTTCTGCAGCCGGATGTGAATATCACGGTCATGCCCGGCGCGGGGGATTACGTGCAGGGCGACACCCAGACCCCCGTCTTCGTCATTCTCGAAAACAACGACGTAGACCGCAAAGGCCGCGTCGAAGCGTCTCTTTCGGGTATCGGGACCGGCGCCCAGGCGGTGGCGTCGCGCGAACTCGATCTGCCTCCCGATTCGCGCAAAGGCGTGTTTCTGTACCTCCCCATCCCGCAGCAACCGACGGGACTGATCCGCGTCCGGTACAGGAACGAAGGGGGTGGGGCGGTTGCCACAGTCGAGCAGCGGCTGAAATCCGTCACCGCCAACACCCGGATCGTCTGCGGTATCAGCGGTCTGCCGCCCAAGCTGCCGCCCGAACAGAGCCCCTCCGGCGCTACCCTGTATCAACGTCTTTATCTCCAGCTCGACCAGATCCCCGACCGGCATCAGGGACTTGAGATGTTCGACGCCATCATCATGTCGCCGACGCCACGCACCCCCTTGCCCGCAAGCCGGGCCACTGCCTTGCGGGATTGGGTGCTCCGGGGCGGTTCGCTGGTCGTGGACGCGTCCGAACGGTCCGACGTCTTTCTACAAGGGCTGTTCCCCAAAATGCTTCCCTTCGTACCCCAGGGCACCGAGGAAGCGACGCTGTCGCTCTTCGGCAAGTCCACGCCCTTTGCGCGGGGCACGGTCCAGCGCGGCGAGGTGTTGCTCGAATCCGACGATCATCCCCTTGTGGTGCGGACACCCATGGGCTTGGGATCGGTGACCTGTTTCGCCATCGCGCCCAACGCGCCTGTGTTCACCACCTGGGACGGGGGCCCGGCCATCTGGCGCGAAGTGCTGGACAGCATATTCACCGATGACCCGCGCAGACGCACGCTTGACGCCGTACAAAAACGCAAGGAGGCCCTGCGCAGTCTGGTTCAGGAACCTCAACGGGTTGGCCTGCGACTTGGCTTGGTGCTCCTGCTGACGGCCATCTACGCCTTGGCCGTGGGTCCGGGCGACTACCTGCTCGTGAAATGGCTGAAACGCCCCAAGCTCACCTGGATCACCTTCCCCACCATGGTGGCCGTGTTCACCATCGCGTCGTACGCGGGCGCCAAAGCTTGGGTCGGCGGCGAGATGGCCTCGGCCTGCGCACGCCGGCTCCTCATCCTGCCGCAAGAACACGTGGCGCTTCAGTACGACGTGGTCAGCCTCTTCGCGCCGGGCGGCCGCGACTACCACCTCCGCCACGAAGACGGTGCCATCCCGTACAACATCCGCAGCATGGCCTTCGACGACGCCGCGCTTCGGTTGAATCAGGACGACGACAGCCTGATCCAGCGCATTCCCATTTGGCAATCGCGCGTGTTCGGATGCGACGTGACCCGCACGGAGTACCCCGACATCGACGTGGTCCTGTCACGAAAGGACGGCGCGTTAGTGGCAACCATCACCAACAACTCGGATATGAAGCTGACCAGAGGAGCCGTCCACTACGGTTTGGAGAGTTGGCGTCTTGGCAACGGTACGCTGGGGCCCGGCGCAACGAAATCGGTGACTCTGACCGGGAAAAGCACGGGCGACCTTCTTGCGTGGGCCGCGCTGACCCAGATCGGCGGCAAGGAAAATGACGCATGGCCGCACGGACGGCAGTTCGATGTGCGCCGTGCGCTGGGGCGCGGGGGAGTCTTCGTCCGGTTCGATTCGGCGACGCGAACGCAGAACCCACTGATCGTAGACGACGCGCCCCGATCCGAGACCGGAAGCCAGTTCGTGCAGATCCTGACCTACGAGGAAGCAAGCTGATGAAGGCCATCGAAATCCAGGCGCTCCACAAACGGTTCGGCCAAACCCACGCGCTCCAAGGCCTGTCCATGGAGGTCGAGGAAGGCGATGTGTACGGGTTCCTCGGTCCCAACGGCGCAGGCAAGACCACCACCATGCGCATCCTGGCAACGCTTCTGCGGCCGGATACCGGTCAGGCCCGCGTCATGGGCCACAACGTGGTCGAAGAAGCCACCAAGGTCCGTCCCGTCATTGGCTACATGCCGGATAGCAGCGGCGCGTACCGCGACATGCTGGTCCACGAATACCTGGAGTTCTTTGCGGCCGCGTATCGCATCCCTGCGTCGCGTCGGCCTCAGGTGGTGAACGACTGCATCTCTCTGGTCGGGTTGCGGGACAAACGCGACGAACTGATCGAAGGCCTGTCCCGCGGCATGCGGCAGCGCCTTGGCTTGGCCCGTTGCCTCATCCACGATCCCAAGATTCTCATCCTCGACGAACCCGCGTCGGGCCTCGACCCCCGTGCGCGTATCGAAGTGCTCGAAGTGTTGCGCACCCTCGGCGATATGGGCAAGACCGTGCTGATTTCCTCCCACATTCTCTCGGAATTGCGCTACCTCTGCAACAAGATCTGCATCATCGACCACGGAAAGGTCATCTACTCCGGCACCATCGCGGAGGCCCTTGAAAAGGCTCGTGCCGCTCACCGCCTCGAGATCCGGCTGATCGACCGGCAGGAAGAAGCCGTCGAACTCCTCGACAAGCTGGACGAGGTGCGGGAAACCAGCATCGACGACGGCATCGTGGTCGCCGAGCTGGTCGAGGGCGTGGCCGACTTCAGTTGCGTCGCGTCCAGTCTTGTCCATGCCGGGTTTGGTGTCCTCACCATCAAGGAAGAGGAGATCATGCTCGAAGACGCATTCATCCGACTCACGGACAACGGGGAAATCGTGCCCCGGGTGCCCGTGGAGGCGGCGGCGGATTCCGCTGGAACGACCGTCTGAGCAATCGTCTGTAGACTTCGCCACGCTGAGCGGATTCATGTCATCGTGCGGATTTCCGGAGACCCAGAACCGTGCTTCATCGCCTATCGCTCACAGGCCGGGAACTGTCCCGAAGCGGCCGCAGCCCCAAGACCTACGGACTGCGCCTGCTCGTGGCCATCCTCGCCCTGACCATAGGCGCATTCGCCGCGTTTCTGGTCTTCATCGACACCTTGGAACCCGAACTACTGGCCGCCGCCCTCGGCGAGTTCATGACCGTGGCCTGCCTCGTGTTTCAGTTCACAGTGGTCGCGGCTGTGGCGCCCTTCCTCACCGTCGGCTTGATCGCCGAAGAACGCGAAGGCGACACCCTGTCCCTGCTGATGATGGCCGACATGCGCTGTGTCGATATCTACATGGCCAAGTTCGTCTCGGCCTTTCTTCAGGTGGAAATGCTCTTGTTCAGCACCCTGCCCATCCTGGCCGCCGCCGCGTTTTTCGGCGGCGTATCGGTGCCCATCGTCACGACCCAGGTCGTCATGCTCAGCGTGACAGCCGCTTTCGTCTGCGCGTTGGGGCTTCTCTGTTCCGCACTCGTGAAGAGCGCCCGCCAAGCCCTGTTCCTCTTCATCGTCCTGGGTACGGTCTGGCTCGGCGCCACCTTGGCCATTGACGCCCGTCTCGTCTACAAGCTGTACCCCTATCGGGTGGACCCGTTCTTCGGGATCGTCGAGGTTCACACGTTCACGACGATGCGATTCCTGGCCCTGTATCTCGGGACTTACGCCGGCGCGTGCCTCCTCGTCTCCGCAGCTGTCGTCATGCTGCTGCCGCGCCTCATCTATGGACGTCGCAAGGCCCCCCGGTTCCGCACCGCCGCCCGCTACCCGTGGGGCAAAGGCTTCCTGCGTATGAACCAGATGGCGCAACTTTTCGCGGGCAACGCCGGCGGCGCCGACTTCAACGCCCTGTCCCGGTTTACACGGTTCTTCGTGGTCGGCGTCTTCATTGCGGCCGGCGCCGTCTCCTTCTTCGGCTGGATCTTCGTGACCCTCGCCCTCGCACTGCACGTGTCCACGTCCATGTTCTCCGCCCAGCGGAGAGGGCTGCTGCCCGACATGCTCGTCACGCCCGTCCCGGAAGCCAAACTCGCCCGTGCCATCTTCCACGCCAATATCACGCGCACTCTTCTGTTCGCCCCGGGAATCGCGGCCGCCGAGTTCTCGGTATTCTTCCTCGTGGCCGTGTCTACCCATTCCATGATGGTTGCCGGCCCCTCGGGGGGGACGATGGCGTATCTGGCGATCCCCGTCCTGCTCGTGCTCGCTCCCGCTCGCTACATTTCACTGGTGGCCCTCACCTGCGCCTTTGCGACTGAACGCCGGCATCCGCTGTGGCAAGGGTTGCGCGGCATGTTGTCCGCCTCCGGCCTGGCCGCCGCGACCTATGGCCTCTTCTACGCGTGGATCTTCCTGGAACTGCCCTGGCCCGAGAGCGAGGCAGGGGGACTGCTCTTCGGGTCCTGTTTCGTGTTCTTTGCCGCGGCGATCTGCGTCGCGGCCGCCTGGTGGGGCTACCGGCGATTTGCCCAAGCCCTCTGGGGCCGACTGCCCGTGCGCCGGTCCCTGCCCTTCAATCCCCGCAGCACACCCCCCGAGCCCGCTTCCGCCACATAAGGCCCCGCACCCTTCCTGCTTGCATTCTGACGCCCCAATAGGGCAGATAATGGACGCACGCGATCCACTGACCAACCTGACAGGAGACCCTATGGCCCAACCAACATGGCACCTCATCGAAGGAGACGCGGGCTGCGCCTACGCGGTCGAACACGACTGCGTGGCGGTCGTCGTCGACGCCTTGCGCGCCAGCGCCACGGCCGCCATGCTGCTCGACGCGGGAGCCACCGAACTGCTGGTCGTGCGCGAGATCGACGACGCCTTGGCGGCGCGCGCGACGTTTCCCGACGCCCTTCTGTTCGGCGAACGCGGCGGCCTTCCACCCGACGAGTTCGACTACGGGAACAGTCCCGGCGACGCGTCCGCCGCTCAGGGACATCGGGTGGTGTTTACCACCACCACGGGCGCGGGACGCCTCGTGGCCTGTTGGGGCGCCGCCGCGGCGCTGATGGGGACCACCGTGAACGCCCACGCTGTTGTACGCGCGGCCCGCACTTCCGGCCGCGACGTCGTGGTGATTCCTGCGGGACTCATGCACGACCCCTCCTTCGACGCCCAAGAAGACTGGGTTGCCGCGGCTGCCATCGCTTCGCTGGCGCACGCGCCCATCGGCGAAGGGGCGGCCGAATTCGATCTCTGGCGCGAACGCATCGCGGACGAGGGGCTGGACCATCTGTTCGAGACCGCGCC
>JAAEQP010000293.1 GCA_024231375.1 bacterium
AGTCGGCCTCTTCTCAATGGAACTGAGATCGCCAGGATTCAACCCACCCCACTGCCACGTGCCTTCCCGCCAAAGGGTGTGATCCTCACGGATAGGATTGGGACCACTCCGCGAATCGAAGGATTTCCACTTTTCTGACTTGCGGTTTGACAGCGGGCTGGACATTGGTTACAATTGGATGGATATAACGAACGGTAGGTCGAGAGCCGAAGGAAGATATGGAGACGCAACCGCACAACATCCCGGACGACGTGAGCGCGGGAGCCAACGAGACCGAGAAACGGTTGTTGGACAGCGCGTTAAGCGTTTTTTCGGAAAAGGGTTACGACGGAGCGAGCATCCGCGAGATCATTGAGCGGGCGGGTGTGACGCGGCCGGTTCTCTACTACTATTTCGAGAACAAGGAGCAGTTGTTCTGCCGGTTGGTGGAATCGTGGTTCCATCAAGTCCTGGCCGAGATGGACGGCGCGATCGGCGCCGCGGACGGCCTTCGTGGGCAGTTGGTCACGATGATGCGGTTCGCGTTTGAGCATGCGGAGCGATCTGCCGAGGTGGTTCGGCTCATCTTTCATGTGTTCCTTGCGCCGTCGCTTCAGGACATCGACCTGGACCGTGAGGCGCTGGTTGAGCAGCGCCTGGGCCGCGTGGTGGCCATCATGAAGGCAGGAATGGCCACGAGGGAACTCCGTGAGGGCGATCCGGAACTTGTAGCGATGGCATTTTGCGGCATGATGGACTATTATCTGATGTTTCGCGTCAATACGCCGGGGATGACGCTGGCCGAGGGGCTGGCGGAATCGCTGGTGGACCTGTTCCTAGACGGGACGGCGGGGGAATGTGCGGGGCGGCCTGCCTCGCTTGAGACGGTATAGGAGACTCTGGAATTGTCTGAAGAGCCCAAAGCGGTCGAAACGCCTGAACCGAAGGACGCGCCGAGTGCGGCCGAGGTGCGCAAGCCGAATTTGATGGTGCGCTTTCTGGTGAGCGTGCTCATGTGCCTTGCCGTGATTGGCGGCGGGGTCGGCATTGTCGCGCTGATCATTGTGACGCGTCCGGACCAATCGGAAGCGGAGGCAGCGAACGTCACGCGGTCTCAGCGGGTGCCGAATGTGCGGGTGCGCGAACTGGCGCCGACGCTGGTTGAGGACCGGATTACGTTGACGGGCAGCATTGCACCGTGGGAAGACGTGCTGATCAGCGCGGAGACCACGGGCAAGATCGAATGGAAAGGCGTGGACGGGGGCGACCTTGTGCGCACGGGGCAGGAGATGTACCGCATCGACACGCGGTTGATCCGGGCCCAGTTCGATCAGGCGAAGGCGCAGGACACGCTGGCAGGGCAAGAGTTCGATCGCGTGTCGCGTCTGGCCAAGAAGGGCGTGACCGCGGCGCAGGATTTGGACTCGGTGACGGCGCAGCGGGACGTGACCGCCGCGAGCTTACGTCTGCTCAGCATCCAGTTGGACAAGAGTTCGCTGAAGGCGCCCTTTGAAGGCATCGTGGACCGGGTGCTGCGGGAACAGGACGAGTTCGTGGACACGGGCACGCCGCTGGTGCGGTTGGTGCAGACCCACAAGGTGAAGGTGAACGTGGGCATCGCGGAACGGGACGTGCCGTTCTTCCGGAAAGGCGACGACGTGCGGGTTCGTATCGACGCGCTGCCGGACCGCGCGTTCACGGGATATATCGAACGAATCGCGACTACGGCCGACATGGAGACACACACCTTTCCGGCTGAGATCGCCTTGGACAACCCGGACGGCGCGTTGCGGCCGGGGATGATCGCGCGGGCGGTGATGGTGCGGGACGAGTATCCCGATTCGCTGTTGATTCCGATATTCGCGTCGGTATTGCTTGACGAAGACCGGTTCGCGTTCGTGGTGGAGGACGGGAAAGCCCAACTGCGGCTCATTAAGACGGGCGTGGTGCAGGGCAGTTCGGTTCAGGTGACGGCGGGGCTGTCGCCGGGGGATCGGTTGATCGTGTCCGGGCAGTACGACGTGCGCGACGGCGAGTCCGTGACTATACAGGGTGAGTCTTCGTGATCGTATCGGATGCTGCCATTAATCGGAGCACGACCGTCTTCGTGCTGCTCCTCCTCTTCATAGCGACGGGTGTGTACGCGTGGTTTGCGTTGCCGCGCGAGTCCGAGCCGGAAGTGGTGGTGCCCTACATTACGGTGATGACGGCCTATGAAGGCGTCGCGCCCACCGACATGGAATCGCTGGTCACCGTCCCCATTGAGCGCAAGCTGACCGGTATATCGGGGATCAAGGAAACCACCTCGACCAGTTCCGAAGGCATATCGAGCATCGTCATCGAATTCGAGGCCGACACGGTCATTGAGGACGCGCTTCAACGGGTCCGCGACAAGGTGGACCTGGCCAAGCAGGACTTGCCGGAAGACGCCGACGACCCGTTGGTAAACGAGATCAACGTCTCCGAAATCCCCATCATGTATCTGTGCTTGACGGGCGATCTGCCACTGGCGTTGCTCGACGAGATCGCGGAGGATCTGGAAGACCGGATCGAGAGTATCAAGGGTGTGCTCGACGTGGCCATCATCGGCGGCGTGGAGCGCGAGATCCAGATCGAGGTGGACCCGGACCGTGTGGCGGAATACGGGATCTCCTTCTCGGACCTGATTACGGTGGTGCGGTTGGAGAACGTCAATACGCCGGGCGGCACGATGGATCTGGGCGAAGCCAAGTACCTGATGCGTACGCCGGGCGAGTTCCGCACACCGGACGAGTTGGAAGGCCTCGTGGTCAAGCGGGGGCCCACGGGCGCGGTGTACCTGCGGGATATCGCGGTGGTGCGGGACGGATTCAAAGACATCGACACCATGTCGCGGGTGGACGGCAAGACGTCCATCACGTTGACGGTGTCGAAACGTTCGGGCGAAAACATCATCGAGATCGCCGACGAAGTGAACGTGGTGTTGGCCCAGATGCTGGAGGACGTTCCGGCCGGTGTGGATGTTGCGATCACGTGGGACGAGTCGGACTACATCCGCGACATGGTCGCCGAGTTGGTCAACAACATTCTGAGCGGCCTCATTCTGGTGCTGTTGGTGATTTTCATCTTCCTGGGGGTCGCCAACGCGGTGTTCGTGGCGCTGGCGATTCCGGTGTCGATGCTCATCACCTTCGCGGTGCTCTACGCATCCGACATCACGTTGAACATGGTGGTGCTGTTCAGTCTGATTCTGGCCCTGGGCATGTTGGTGGACAACGGCATCGTGGTGGTGGAGAACATCTACCGTCACTATCAGGCGGGCATGAACCGGGTTCAGGCAGCCAAGACGGGTGCGGCGGAGGTGGCCTGGCCGATCATCTCATCGACGTTCACGACTGTGGCGGCGTTCGTGCCCATGTTCTTCTGGCCGGGCATTTTCGGCGACTTCATGTTCTATCTGCCGTTCACCGTGGTGGTTGCCTTGCTGGCGTCGCTGTTCGTGGGATTGGTGGTCAATCCGGCATTGACCTCGGTGCTCATGGGCGGGCGGAGCGGCACGAACCGCAAGGCCGACCTGAAAAAGCACCGGTTCCTGAATGTGTACGCAGGGGTGCTGCGGCTTGCGTTGCGTTGGCGCGCGGTCACCATCGTGCTGGCCTTCACTGTGTTGGCGGCGATCACGACCATCTTCTCGCTGACGGCGGAAATCGAGTTCATGCCGGAAACCGAACCGCCGCAGGCGTACGTCGAGATCGAGTGTCCCGAGGGCACGAACCTCGAGACGTCGGATGGGTTCGTGCGCAAGGTTGAACGGACCATCGAACCGCACGGCGATCACCTGGACCACATCATCGCGAGCGTGGGTTCGAAGGGGGCCGGGGCGGGGTTCTTGAGTAGTGGACGGAGCAACACGCCCCACATCAGCCGGGTGACGTTGGACTTTCCTCCACTGGTGGACTGCGAGGTGCTGCCGTCGGCGATTCTCGACGAGGTGCGCACCCAGTTTGATTGGATGACGGGCGCGGAGATTCGGATCGGCAAGAAAGACATGGGGCCGCCCACGGGACCGCCGATCAACATCGAGATTAGCGGGGACGATTTCGACGAGCTTGCGAAGATCGCGAAGGAGGTCCGGCAGCATATCAAGGACGTGCCCGGACTCGCGGACCTTCAGGACGACTACAGCAAGGGCAAACCCGAGGTGCGGGTCGTCATCGACCGGCAGCAGGCGTGGAAAACGGGGTTGAACACGCAGTTCATCGGGATGACGGTGCAGGCGGCCATCAACGGCCGCAAAGCGGGCGACTTCCGCGAAGGCGATGAAGAGTATGACGTGACGGTTCGTTTCCCGAAGGAATTTCGCTCGGACCTCACCAATATCGAGGACATGAATCTGGTGAACCTGGCGGGACAGCCTGTGCCGTTCTCGTCGGTTGCGAAGATCGAGCAGGGCGCGGGACTCGGCGTCATCAACCGGATCGACCGGAAACGGACGGTAACCGTGTCGGCTGAGGTGGTGGGCGAGCGGCAACCGACGACCGTGTTGAACGACGTGCGGAAGACGATGGAAACGTTTCCCATGCCGCCAGGCTATACCGCCGACTATACGGGTGAGAACGAGGACATGGAGGAGACGCAGGCGTTTCTTCTGAAGGCCTTTGTGATAGCCGTATTCCTGATCGCGTTGGTGCTGATCACGCAGTTCAACTCCATCCTTCAACCCATCATCATTCTCTCGTCGGTGTTGCTGTCGTTGGGCGGTGTGTTCCTGGGACTGTTCATCTGCGGAATGCCATTCGGCATTCTGATGACGGGCGTGGGGTGCATCAGCCTGGCGGGCGTGGTCGTGAA
>JAAEQP010000294.1 GCA_024231375.1 bacterium
CCCGCAGATGTGCGTGAAGCCAAGAAAATTGAAAGTCTCCGGTTTGCCCCGACCTTTGCGCCTGCGGTTCTCGGCCGCGAACGGTCCGAACTCCAGCAAGCGTGTCTTGTCGGGATGCAGTTCCAGGTTGAACTTGCGGAATCGCTCCCGAAGCTCCACGAGGAACCGCTCGGCATCCGATTTGTGTTGGAATCCAACGACGAAGTCATCGGCAAAGCGCACGACGATCATGTCGCCCCGCGCGTGCCTTTGGCGCCACTGTTGGACCCAGAGGTCGAACACGTAGTGCAGGTAGATGTTCGCCAGAAGCGGCGATGCACTGCCGCCCTGCGGCGTTCCTTCCTCACTGCGTATCCGCGCCCCGTCCTCCAGCACGCCGGCCCTCAGCCACTTCTGGATGAGCCGCACGACGCGCCGGTCTGCCACGCGATGCTCGACGAACTTCACCAGCCATTCGTGGTCGATGGCATCGAAGAAACCACGAATGTCGGCGTCGAGCACCCAGTTCACCTTCCTCGTCAACAATCCCGTGTAGAGCGCATCCAACGCATGATGCGGGCTACGCCCAGGACGGAACCCGTACGAGAATCCCAGGAAGTCGGTCTCGTAGATAGCGTTCAACACCTCGACCGTAGCCCGCTGGACGATCTTGTCCTCCAGCGTGGTCACTCCGAGCGGCCTTTGCCGCCCGTCGGCCTTGGGGATGTACACTCTGCGAA
>JAAEQP010000295.1 GCA_024231375.1 bacterium
AGCGACGGGGGACCGAGACCACAAGCCTTAATCACTAAACAAGGCCTGACCCCGTATGCTAGACGGCTGATCCACGCCAGTGTAGTTTGCGCCGGAGGACGGCGAAGTAGCTGTAGCCGGGCAGGTGGATGAAGCGGACACACTTCCTGCTCCTTCGCACCTCGACACGATCCCCGCGTTTCAGGGGCAGGTGGATCTGCCCGTCAACCGACACGCTGGGAACAGCCGTGGTCTCAGGCGCTACGTGTATTCCCACCATTCCGCTGTCCGCTACGACCAATGGACGCGATCCCAGGGAGTGGGGGCAGATTGCCGTTATGACGAACGCGGAAGTCTCCGGCGCAAGGATGGGGCCTCCCGCTGACAACGAGTGCCCGGTGCTTCCGGTAGGCGTGGATATGACAAGTCCGTCACACACGTAGGGCGACAGTTCCCGTCGGTCTATCGACACGTCAAGGGTCAGGATACGGGAAGACTCCGCATTGTGAAGTACGATATCATTCAGCGCGCGGTGGCGCGCCACTCCCTTCCTGCCGCGGCGAATC
>JAAEQP010000296.1 GCA_024231375.1 bacterium
GGCGTCACGCTGGAGGTGTTTTTCGGCGATCCGGAGCAGGAGATGTTGCCGTTGACCGAACTCTTGACGGTTCACGGCGAACGGAACGGCAAGGTGAACGTGAACACGGCCCCCTTGGAAGTCCTGGACGCCTACGGGCAAGTGACAGGGCAAGGGGGCCTGGCCCAGATGATCGTGGAGGAACGGGAGACGACGCCCTTCCTCAGCAGTGAGGATCTGGTGTTGCGCGGCGTGGCGCCCGCCGAAGACCAACAAGACGTGCAACCTTCGGTGCTGGTCGTGAAGAGCCGGTCGTTCCGCATCCGGGGTCACGGCCTGGCGGGGAAAAGCAAGGTGCGGATCGACGCGTACATGTGGCGTGACGAGCGTCAGCCAAGCGAACCGCTTCGAATTTTGGATTGGAGAGTAATGCGATGAACCTGTCCGCGCGAATAGCAGCCGTCGAATTCCACGGGGACGAAGTGTGCGTGGCATCCGTGAAGACGGGCGGGCGACGGCCGGTGGTGACAGAGCTTCACCATGCGGAGGCCGTGTACTCCGAGCCCGAGCAGCGGCTCGATGCCCTCGTGGAAGCGACGCGCCAAGCGGTGGATGCACTCAAGACCAAGCCAGGCGCCTTCGTGTTGTCCTTGCCCGGCGAGCAGGCCGTGGTGCGGTCGATGCGGATCCCCTTCCGAGGCGCACGGCGGGTTGGGCCCGCGGTTCCCTTCGAACTGGAACCCTATCTCGCCATCCCCATCGAAGACCTGGTGATTGATTTCACGACCATACGAGAAGTGGAAGGTCAGACCGAGGTTCTGGCCCTCGGGTTCCTTCGCTCGGTCTTGGAGGACCAGTTGGGGGTTCTGCGCGAGGCGGGCGTCGAACCGGAGGGCGCCAGTGTTGACGCCGCCGGTCTCACTGCGCTCTGGCACGCAAACGGGAAGCTGCCGGCGGGGTTGCACGCGGCCCTGCACGTGCGCCATACCGGATCGATCGTGACCGTTACCTACAACCGTTCCCTGGCATTTCTCCGCCACATCGAACTCGATCCAAGCCTGGTCCGGGAGGCCGAAGGCGTACGCGAGGTCCAGAATACGCTTCACGCGTTCGCGGCGACGTGGGAGGGGGACGAGACTATCCAGAGTCTCACGGTCACGGGCGTTGACCTTGGCGAATCGAGCCTAGGACGTCTCGAAGATGCCCTGGGCATCCCGGTGTCCGCGTTGGACCTGACCGGCGGACTGAAGGGCGGCGGCTTGGTGGCTGCCGAACCGGCGACACGGGACCGCCCCAACTTCTGGTCGGGGCCGGTTGGCGTGGCGGCCGCGGCGGCCGGTGGCCCGTTTTCCCTGCAATTCCTCAAGGACGATTTGGCTACGGCCAACGTGACGCGGTCGCTTGGCGTGCATTTGGTGTTTTCGGCGTGCCTTGCACTCGTGGTGGCCGCCGGGTATGGCGCGTTCTGCTACCTTGACCACCGAAGCAACGTGGCCCAGACCGAACGCATTGGCGCGGAAGTGTGGCGTCTGTTCAAGGATGCCTTCCCCCAGTCACCCGAGGTGCAGGGCGGCAGGCCCAAGGACCCCAGCGGGTCCACCACCCTTGCGTGGATGGAGAATACCGTAGCCGAGGCTGCCCAGCGAGGCGATCTGCTCCCGGTTCAGGTGCTGCGACGGCACTCCCTCTTGTCTATGATCGAAGAGCTGAATAGACACATGCCGGGCGACAAGGTTGTCATCACGGATCTCAAGATCTGGCCAAGCGAGGACGAGACGCAGTTGATCAACATCACGGGCGAAATGCGCGAGGAGGCCGCGTTCGAATCCGTCGTGCGGGCTCTCCGCAGATCCCCGTTGTTCACGTTTGATGAAGAACCCGTGAAGACGTTCAAGGAAGGCCGGGCAGAGTTCCGGTTGAAGGGGTATACGCGGCCCCGTGGAGAGAAGCTCGAGGAAGCGGCGCAGGGAGCGGCGCAAGAGGCGGCGGACACGGCGTCGGCAGACACCAGGGAGGCGAAGTAGCAGCCATGGCACGATTGAATCTGGAAACCCGCGAGGGCCGGGTCCTGTCCTTCGGCGTCGCCGCGGTGGTTCTCATCGTCGGGTGGTTCGCGCTGCAAGGGCCCTGGGAGGCCTACGGCCGTTCCTCGAAGCAACTGACCGCCGCCAAGCGCAACCTGAGCAAGGCGCAGCTCTACCACGCCGACGTGGTGGCGGCGCGTGACAACGCCCGGCGCTTCGCTGAGATGACGCAGGGCAACTTCGACCTGTCCAGCTACCTCAACGGCATCATTCTGGAAATGAAGCTCTACGAGCGCGGCGCCGAGGTGCAGACCTTCCAGCGTGGCGCGCGATCCGAGGCCCTTGCCGCGGTCCAATTGGATCTCAAGGGGGTGAACGTGCAGGAATTGGTTGACATCCTTCACCAGGTCCATTCCAGTGGCAAGGTGGCACTGCATAGCGTCAACTACATCAAGCAGGGCCTCCACGACAAAGGGCTGGACTGCAGCATCATTTTCCTCTCGCCGAGAGCCTAGGGCGATCCCGAATCACACGCGCCCCCTCACCCCCAATCGCGACCCTTCGCGCGGATCGCGTAGGTTCCGCTTCTCCGCATATAGTTGACTTTCTTGACTTTCAGCGGGATCTGCGCGAAAATACATAGTGGGATGGGGCTGCACTGTGGATCGTGGGAATTGCACATTCTCAACGCCGTCTGCGTCTACGCTGCACGCGCCCGCTTCAGAGCCCGTTTCGACCGGCAATCCGGGCGGTATGGGAACGTGAAGGGGCGGTGTTTGCATGGGTGGTGTGCGAGCAACGGCGTACGGACACATCCCGGATCGATGTCTGTGTCGGCAGTTTCAGACGCGGTTGATCGCAGAAGGGAGTTCTGTCCCTGGATAATTTGTTGACTAATGCGGGCATAAGTCATTTGGTTTCAACAGTTGCTCGCAGTATTTACATTGACAAATCGCGCTGTTTGGTGGTAAATTTAGGGTGCCAAAAGGCGAAGGATAAGAACCGTGCAACAGCAAACGTATACCCAGTTCGGACAACGACTTGTTGAGCGCGGCGTAATTAACCAACAGCAGCTTGACGAGGCTGTACACAAACAGCAGACCTCGATGGGGCACCGGAAGCTGGGCGAGATTCTCGTTCGGCTTGGCTACATCAGCAAGAGCCATATCTCCGA
>JAAEQP010000297.1 GCA_024231375.1 bacterium
ACGCGACCTATGACCACCCCTTCGGAGAGTCGAAGGGCGCCGACGAGATCGACGAGACCATCCGGCAGTTCTACGGCGCAACCGTGAAGAACGTGTCCAGCATGGATGAGGTAACCGCCTCCGCCATTCCCGGTATCGCCGGGGTAATCTTCCTGGAGGTGCCGGACCGTTCCCCCGCGTCCGCCCATGGTTTCAAGGCAGGCGACGTAATTCTCTCGACCACGAGAGACGGATGGCGGAAGCACGTAGTCCGCACCTTCAAGGATCTGCAGAACGCCATCGAAGAAGCCGAAGGAGATCCCTTGGAACTCAGTGTCGACGGCAACAAGCCACCGCGCCTACTCACCGTGCAGTTTGAGAAGTAGCTTCGCCCTGGAGCAGCAACTCCATGAATTCCTTCAGAAGCCCGTGGTCCGAACTGTTGCAGAAGATGATGCCGCCGATGCGTTCCTCGGGGCAGAAGGCGAGGAGCGTGGACACGCCGGGGTCGCCTCCGCTGTGCATGGCGAACCGCCGGCCGTGTTCGTCGTTGCCGCAATACCAACACAAGCCCTGGGCGGCATCGCCTTCGTCCGACACCGGCACGTGCGAACGCAGCATCTCACGGACGGTGGATGCCCTCAAGATCCGGGTCCCCTCAAGCTCCCCTTCATTAAGATATGCCATCAGGAACCGCGCCAGATCTCCCACACTGGTGCGCACGAGACCGTCCGGGTAGTTCGGAAAGCTGTAGAGGCAGTAGGGCACGAATCCTTCGCGCACCTCTGCGCCCTCCGCCATGAGACGCCCTTTCGGCAAGGGCTTCTTGCGACGCGTGCCAACGTAGCGATACGGCCGCGCATGCTTGGATTCGTCGATGTCCGCCAGTCGCCAACCCGTCCGGGTCATCTTGAGCGGCTCGAAGATGTGCTGTTTGCAGTAGGCGGCGAAGTCCATCCCCGACAGCCGCTCGACGAGATAGCCGATCAGGCCGAAGGCGACGTTCGAGTACTCATGTTCCGTGCCGGGCGCATGATCGCAGTAGTTCCCCTCCGCGTCGTAGTAGGCGCCTCCCTCCTGGAAGTATCCCTCGATCCATTCCGCCAGCGTCACGGTCGGGTCGCCACAGGCGTAGCTTTCCTCGTACGCGTCACCGTCGCGAATGGAGGAAGTGTGCGTCAACAGATGGCGGAACGTGATGGCCGTGTCGGGATGGCGCGGATTCCTGACTGGGAAAGACAGGTACTCATTCACGTCGTCGTCAAGACGAAAGCGTTCCTGCTCCCACAACTGCATG
>JAAEQP010000298.1 GCA_024231375.1 bacterium
GCAATTAGCCATATTCCCGAACTTGGTGCGAATTATGCTTAACTCTAGTGGACTAATCGTATCCGGAGGAGAGCCGGATGCGCAGGAGGGATCGGCAATGGGCATGCCGAACAGAGCATCTGGCGCGGGGCGCAAGCGTTCAACGAACCCGAAAGGGGCTCTCCAGGCTTTTCACTCCACGCTCGCATTTTACACGCATTTCCACTGAAAGGAGGAAACCATCATGACTTGGGGCAAATGGGTCGGGGCGCTTGCGCTGGCGGTGGTGCTCGCCTGCGGGACGGCCTCGGCCGACATCCTGACGACGACCGACACTTTCTCGGTCGTCGTGGACGGCGAGGGAAACGTGTATGAAGGAGATGGCAGCGGCTATAACAACGGGGCGTGGTACTACTACCAGAACACCGATTGGTGGAATCAGTGGTTCTACGACCACCCGTTCGATCCAGAGCGGTTCAAGCTGATTGACGTCTCCTTCGACATCCAGATGGCAGACTTCGCTCCGTTCTGGGAGGCTGAGGTCATTCTGAACTGGTCGGGGCCATGCTGGCACAATCCGGATGGATCCCCCACCGTAGCGCCGCCGTTACCCCCGTTGTCACCGGAATGGGAAGATATCTGGGTGCGCAGGTCGGACCCCATCTTCCAGATGAGCCAGACCGATGACCTGGGCGTGTATCACGTGGAGATCATTGGCTTCCCGATCTGGGACTACAACCCAGAGTGGGTGTCCATCGACATCCGCGGCACGAACTTCATGATCACGAATGGGGTCATCGTCCATTCGTGCATCATCCCAGAACCCGCGTCGCTTTGTCTGGTAGGTATGGCGCTCGCCGGACTCGCCGCACACCGCATCCACGGTCGCCGGACCAGGTAATCCGGCGCACGGCTCGAGAGGCAGGGCCGCCAGCCTTCGACATCGACAGGCAGCGGGTTTTCGGAACGGTCCTCGGGCAGGGAGCACCACAGCAGTCCCTGCCCGAGGACCGGCGCTGAATATCCGCGTTTCTGGTGTAGCGTGGTCTCCGACCGCGCCACCAAGGTGACCGGGAGGTCACGCGCCCACCGAAGGTGTCCATCCCCCTCGGTAGGGTCGCCGTCTCTGCCGACCGTCCTCAGCCGACGGCATACCACCATCCGGAATCCTCCCCCGTTTGTAGTGTGCCCTTTCAGGGCGTTCTGGACTCCAGCAGCCCAACCAGGAACGCCACAAATGGCGCACTACAAACAAAGACCTGCGTTGTGGCGTGGTCTCGACCGCGCGACCAACGTGACCGCAGGTCACGCGCCCACCGAAAGTGTCCGGTCCCCACACGCGATCGGCGCTACTGCAATGGTGCGTGCTCGTGGGGCCTCTGGCCCGCCTCGACGCACCCTACCAAGAACAAGGCGACCTCCTTGGGCAACCTCTTTGTAGAGTGTGTCGAGGTCCGCCGAGCACGCACCATCTTGACTACTTCGGCTCTGCGTCGATGAACTCGCAAACCACTTCGTAGCCCATGGTCTCGCCGGCCTTCAGCGTCTTGGCGGCGGTCTTGAGTTCGAGGTTCAGATGGCCCGCCTTGTAGCCCCACCAGAATCCAGGCGTCAGGTCGGCCGGATCGTACTGCTGGCGGATACCGAATCCATGGCGCTTGTTGAACACGGCCACCGCACCGTCACGGCCATCGTCGAGGTACAAGGAACGGGATTCCGGGCGCTGGCCCCATCCGTCGCGCAGCCATGACCATTTGCCGTCCTCTTTCGCATAGGCCCGTACCACTTTGGGTTCCTCTTTGCCCGTGGCGACGTTCCATTCGGGGTGGAACATCAACCGGAACATTTTGGGCTCCTTCCCTTTGTATTGGAGGGCAGTGCCAAACCGGATCGCCTCGTCCTCCAGCGCGATGGTGCGTGTGAGTACGGTGCCGTCCTCGAAGGTCTTGGTGAAGGTCGCGCTGCTTCCCTCCGTTTGCACGTCGAAGCCCGCGACTTGTCTTGGGAGACCGTCGAGGGCCCACTCTTCGACGCTGCCCGCCCCCGGGAAGCCGGTGGGTTCGCGGTCATACTTCACATAGAAGTCCCGGTCGGACTGGGGGAGCATCTCCGTGCCGCTCGGTTTGTGGAGAATCCGGACCGTGCGCGCATTCGCCTCGGGAACTACCACCAGGCGCCACGTGTCGTTCTCCAGTACCGCCACCGGACACGCCTTGAGCAGGCGATCAATGAGGTTAATGAACGTGTCGCGTTGCCAGTGCTCGGCGCCGCGAGCCACGTCGTACGTGGTGCAAAGTTCCTTGTATCGGTCGAACACACCGCTGTAGCGTTCGGGGTAGACCAACTGGAAGCCGCCGTCCTTGACCGCGGCTTCGCCAGACACGGTCAGCACCAGGCGCAACGCGCAGATTGACGCTTTCTCGACGCGTGCCTTGACCGCATCGTCCGGTGCCGCGGCGAGGGCGCGGTCAAAGCAATCCATGGCAACGTCCGCGGCTTCCTTGTCGAGACCGAACTGGTAGGGATCGCCGAAGCAGTTGGGCTCGTAATCCAGCGCTTCGACCCGGTCGTGGCTGTACTCGAGCCATTCCAGGATGGGTTCCGCCGATTCCTTGTAGTGGAGCTTGCAGAATTCCTCGACAAGTTCCCACGAGTCGCATTCGGGATGCCACAGGGTCCGGCTGATGACATAGTTGCGCAAGTCGCTGAACTCGCCCGAGTGGCCGTTGCCATTGGCCTGCATGAACACGCCCTTGACGTTGTTGCGGGCGAACAGCCGCACGTTGGGTCCGATGACGCGCAGGTTCGGGCAGGGCATGTCGTAGTAGTGGAAGTTCGTGTTGTAGTTCCAGATCCAGATCTGCTCGGAGATCTTTCCCCATCCGATGAGATCGTCGCAGAATTCCCGGTTGATGGGCACGGACCGGTCTTCAAGCGGCGATACCATGCTGCATTCGATGCTGCACAACTGGAACTGCACGTTGGGCAGCGGCTTCATATGCTTCGGTGGCTTGCGCGTGTGGTAGTAGGCAAGGGTGCCCACCATCTTCCCGGGAAACTCTTTGGTCACAGCCGCGGCCACATGGTTCACAATGTCCAGGTTTGCGCCCGCGTGGGACTCCTCCCGCTCGTCGATGGCGGCGCATTCGGGGCACTCGCAGTAGTCATGGTTGTCCGCGATGCTGACCACAGCGTTCTTGAGAGACGGATTGGCGCGAAACTCGGCCAAGGTACGCTCGGTGCAGATGCGGCGCACGTCGGGGTTGGTGTTGCATACCTGACAGCCGTACCGGTTCGTGCAGGGTTGTTGCCCGTTGTGGAGGGCGAAGTACTCCGGATGGCTCTCGCTGAACTCGCTGAGTGGAATGAGCCGTGGGTAGCTGTGACCGATGAGCCTCTGACGCGTGACGCCACCGAGGCGTTCGCTGCCGGGGACCGTATTGCACCGGCCGCGCGCTGCGAACCCGTGGTTCCGCATGTTCTCGGCATAGTAGCTCCAGCGGAACGAGAAGGTCGGGGTAAAGGAGAACTCTTCGCACGGGATCGTCACCGTCTCTTGGGGTTGAGGTACGTGGGTGTGGTCGAAGGTGAGGAATCGGACGCCCAGATACCGTTCCAGGAATTCGTATACCCCGTACAGCGTGCCACGCGGACGACCGCCCACAATGGCGATGTTGTCCGGCTCGATTCGGATGCGCAAGCCCTCTTCGCCCAGATCGTTCCACAGCACCGCCGCGCTACTGAATCCCACCGCCGCACTCGGGCCGACGTACACGTTGTGGGTCGGCTTCGGCGGAGCCGCCTCGATGGGCAACTCGACGCCCGTGTACTCCTTGAAGTACTGCTGGAACTCCCGTGCGGCGTACTGCTCGCTGGGCAGCGCATCCGGCGCGGATACGATGGTCCAATCGGCTAGGTTCCAGGCGACCGGTTCAGGCAACGACTCCGAATCAAACGCCAACTCCGCCGCGCCACTCGTCAGCGGAAGCAGCACCGCACACACACCAATCAGAAGAGAGACATGGAACTTCATTCGGTACCCCCTTGTGGACATCCCGCGGCGCCTTCTCGCCGAGATGTCGATTCAATGCGAAACCACATAGTGGCACGAGCTGGACTCCCGTTTCCAGCGCTGTAGCGCAGGCGTCTCGCCTGCATCTTCA
>JAAEQP010000299.1 GCA_024231375.1 bacterium
CCAAGATCTGGGGACAACGAATGCCCGACGGCCGGTACGCTCTCGTGTACAACCCTACCGTTCACAGCGAACACCGCTACCCCCTCGTCATGGTGAGCGGCGACGATGGCATCATCTTCGACGACATGCTCCTGGTCCACGGGGAAGTCCCGCCACGTCGGTTCTTCGGCCGATGGAAGGACTACGGTCCCCAGTACATCCGGGGCATCGTTGAAGGCAATGGCACGCCGCCCGGCGACGCCATGTGGCTGTCATACAGCATGAACAAGGAAGATATCTGGGTCAGCCGCGTGCCCACGCCCGTGCGCTACCAGGTGGACGGCCCCGTCCACGACACCTTCAACGACATGGAACCCGGCGGTCACGTGCCTGACTGGAACGTGTACTCGCCCCAATGGGCTCCGGTGCAGGTCGTTGAGTTTCCATCCGTTGATGACAAGAGCCTCGAACTGCGCGACGAAGACCCCTACGACTACGCCCGTGCCGTCCGCGTCTTCCAGGAAGGCACGCGGGCCGAAGTGACCTGCCGCGTCTGTCCGCGCCAAGCCGACCACGGCACGCTCGACATCGAGGTCGTCGACCGCTTCGGAAACCGCCCCGTTCGCCTCCGCTTTGACGAGGATGGCCTTATCAAGGCCACCAACGGCAGCGCATCCGTGGATCTCCGGGCCTACGCCGCCGACGCCTGGTACGAGATCGCGATCACGGTCGATGCAACCCCCTTCGGCAGCTTCGACGTCGCCATCGACGGGAAGCCTGTGCTCCAAGCCGCGGCCTTGGCCGAAGCCGTCAAATCCGTGGAGCGCATCTCCTTCCGCACCGGCCCGTACCGAAGTGAGCCCACCCGTCAGACCGACAACGAGAAACCCCACGACCCCCTACCCGGCGCCGACGACCCCGTACCCCCGGCACTCTTCAACATCGGGGAACTCAAGGCCGCATCCCGATAGCGCGCCCGCCAGGTCCAATCTTCGTAGGGTGTGTCGAGGTCCGCCGGAGGCGGGGCGAGCACGCACCATCTCCGGTGTGCCGTGTCTCCACTCCTTGGCGGAAGAGGTGGCACGGGCTTCCAGCCCGTGATTCAACCTTCCGCCTGGAGATCACGGCCAAGATGGCCTTGCCACCTCGCTGTGGCCGGTCCCGGTCTCTTGGCCGCGCTCAGATCGA
>JAAEQP010000300.1 GCA_024231375.1 bacterium
CCGAACTGCGCGTCCATGAATGTTGTGCACGCATAGAACGCGGCGATGGCCTGCCGGGCCTCGTCATCGGTCATCTCGTGGTGGAGGGTGTGGCGGAAGTAGGTGCGCAGGTTGGGGCGGCCCGCGACCTTGGGGACATCGTCCAGATCGCCCTCGGGTCCTGTGACCAACGGCATGTCCTTGGGCGGGTACATGTCGAAGTATCTCTTCGGGGCGACCAACGGCACATGCGGCTTCGCGAACCCCACGGTGATGAAGAACGGCTTGTCCTTCAGCTCCTCTATGGCGCGAACCGCCGACCGGGCATACCTGCCGTCGGAGTGGAGTTCGTCGGGGTTCTTCGACGCCTTCCAGCAGTACATCCATTCCGCCTTGCGCTTCTTGATCTCCTTCGGGTCGGTCACACCCTTGATGTCCGCGCCGTCACGCTCCACCCGTTTCGCCGTGGGCCGGAACGGCTTCTTAGGCGACCACTTGCTCCAGGCATCGGTGTCTTTGTACTTCCCGTGGAAGATCTTGCCGTAGTGGAGGGCCGTGTATCCGTTGTCGCGGAAGAGCCGG
>JAAEQP010000301.1 GCA_024231375.1 bacterium
AAGCGCACGAAGGTCACGAAGGGACGGAGGGGAGAAGAGATGAAGAGAGTGGTTCTCATTTGCGTGGTCATCGGTGTTGGGGCAGCATCGGCCTTCGCGGCCGAGAATGCTACGGTGACAGTGGCCACGGCGGATTCGGCGCAGGCGTCGAAGGATCGGGCCGACTTCGTGGGCGATGGGACGGGCGACCAAGAGGAGATCAACGCGGCGATCCGTTCGCTGCCACCGGTCGGCGGAACAGTCCTCCTCATGGAAGGTACCTACGACATCCGTCGTGTGGAGGGTGAACTGGGCGGCGTGATCATCGCGCGTGACCGCGTCACGCTGGCGGGTCAGGGTCCGGCGACGAAGCTCATCCAGGCGCCGGAGCAGGAGACCAACGTCATCCGCATCATCGGGTCGGGCGTGGGCCATATCGTGATCCGCGACCTACACGTGGATGCGAACCGCGACCAGAACCCGTTGGGCGAGGGCGACCCGGACATTGCGCACGACCGGTTCGAGTTCTGCGGCATCAAAGCCTACTACCAGAAACCGGGCGGTCCCGGCGGCGAACCCAACCACGACATCACGGTGCGGAACTGCCGGGTCATGAATGCGCGGCGGTTGGGCATCATGCTCGAAGGCGTGAATATGAAGGTCATCGACAACGTGCTTGGCAACGCCATGTCGGACGCGGTGGAGATTCTGACGGGACCCGGCGAGATTCGGGGCAACTATGTCGAGATTACCGGCCGCACCCACGTCGCTATCGGCTCGGACCGCGCCAATTCCATGATCATGTCGGACAACATCGTCCACGTGAAGGAAACCGGCGACATCGACATCGGCTTCCGGTCGTGGGCGGACTCGCACCGCCACGTCATCTCGGGCAACGTCGTCACAGTGGACCCGGGCGGGAAATGCACCCGCGCCATGGACATCCGAGGCTTCGGCGCCGTGGTTACCGGCAACGCCATTCATACCTCGAACACGGACGAACGCATCCTGCTCACCATCACCGGCGGCAACACGCTCGTGTCGGGGAACTTCTTCGAGAACGTCGCGATCGTCGTCGACGACCAGACCGAAGCCGGGAAGCCCATCCTCATCGGCGATAATCTGATGGAGAATTCGGTCGTCGAGCACAAGAAGGGGGTGCTGGTAGGTGGGGGGGAGTGAAACTGAGGCGCCGCGACGGAGAAGGTTCCCCGCCGCGGCGCGCCGTATCGGTGTGAGTGGGCCTGTAAGCCGAGTTCTGTCTTAGGCGGACGCCGTAAGGCGCCGCGCCCGAGGCGGCCATTCATCTACGACGTACGTTGCCGCACGCCTCTAGCTTCCAACCCGGGAGCGAAGCGGGCCACTTCATAGCTCCCCTATTCGGAATTGCTCCAGGTGGGGTTTGACAAGCCGATCTGTCACCAGACCGCTGGTGCGCTCTTACCGCACCTTTTCAACTTTGCCTGTGTCCGCTTGCGCGGACCATCGGCCGTGTGTTTTCTGTGCCACTTTCCGTCGGGTCACCCCGCCTTCGCGTTAGGAAGCACCCTGCCCTGTGGAGCTCGGACTTTCCTCGCCGCGTCCGAAGACACGCCGCGACCGCCCAGCCCACTCACATCAGCATTATACCGGCCGCTAGACGGATTGGGAAGCGCGTCGCGAATCGAACGTCGTCCCAACTGAGAACTCGCACAGAACACTTGAATCGCGGCGGGTGTATGGGGCACATTGGAGGATGCGCCCATGGTGTTTGAGGGCAGACCCCTGTGGGTGTGTTGGGTTGTGCGGTCGATTGATTGTTCTTCCAAGTGAACTTATCTCTTATGTTGATAGAAGGAGGGATCTGAGTATGAGAACGTGGTCGAATCGGGTGTTCGGGATAGGACAGGCAGTGGTGGTGTTGGCGGCAGTCGTTGCCTTTCAGAGCATGGCTTCTGCTGAAGTCACCACGACCAATCCGTCCGATGACGGAACCGTCTGGTTCACTGGCATCGTACAAACGGATGCGTACGTGGACGTGTCCAGCAACACGACCGGCGTCATCGAGTTTCCTTTGGCTCAAGTCAGTGGCCCGATTGAAGAGGCATTACTATCTGTAAACCCCTACGGCCTGCCCATTTGGGATTACACGATGGACGTGTATGGGTACGAAAGCGCAGACGGCACCATAAGCCAAGCGGACGCCTCGGCGGGCACCTACCTGGGCACTTGGGTACTGTCGCCCGCTCTCGATTTCGGTGACGACGCGTTCTTCGACGTGACCGGATTCCTGCAAGGGGTTTCCAGCCCTTACGTCGGCTTCAACCTTCGCAGCGCGGCAGCACAGTTCTGTTCGCTGGAATTCAACTACGGCCACCCGTCCCAACTCACCGTCACTACAACCGACCCGCCCATGCCCATGGGCGTCTCCGCGCTTGCCATTTCAGCCGCCGGCATCTGTCTGGCGGGAGCATCTGTCCTGACAAGGCGGGGGAAGAATGGGGAAGAATAGAGGACAGCGGGGTCGTTGAGAAGGTCGCGGCCCTGGCGCGCCTAGCCCGCGAAAAGGCCAGGGACAG
>JAAEQP010000302.1 GCA_024231375.1 bacterium
CAACTCGCTACCAGTCGCCGCCCAACCCGCAGCCTCTACAGCCCCTACCCAAACCACCCAGCCAGACACCCCGATCCCAACCGATACCCCGACGCCAACCGCCACACCCCAATCCACTCACACCTCCACCCCTGCCCCCACGACGACTCCCACCCAAACCAATACCCCAGAACCGACCTCTACTCCCCCACCCACAGACACCCCCACCGTGACGCCATCCCCCACCCTGCCGCCCAACCCATTGGGTAGTGTGCTGGTGCTGGAATACCATATGATCCGCGAGCCGGAGGACCGCTGGCAGCGCACGCCCGACAATTTCCGGGCCGACCTGGCCCGCCTGCACGCCGAAGGCTACACCCCGGCCAACATCATCGACCTGGTGCTTGGCTTTCCCGACCTGCCCGCTGGGCGCAAACCCGTTGTCTTCACCTTTGACGATTCTGACATCAGTCAGTTCCGGTACCTGGAAGATGTCCGGCACCTGACTGCCCATGTCGAACCACTCCGCCACAAACGTGCCCATCACCACCGTCTGTTTCGAACTCGTAATGGACTGCTGGGCATAGAACGCGCCCATGAGATCAAGCTGCGAAGACTCTCCTACGACCATGTCCGTCGCGGTCATCACCCCTAGGCAGTTGTTGGCTGGAAAGGAGTTCACGTAATCGTTTGGATCGCCGTTGTTGCAGGTGAACAGGGACGTGTCGATGGTCACGTCGTCGTGGGCCAAGATCGCCGCCCGGCCGGTGTAGTAGATCTCAGGGTTGGATTTGCCCTTCTTACCCACCGCTATCTTGAATTCGCCGTCGATTTCGATCTGGCCATTGATCTCAAGGACCCTCGTAGCTGAGTTGTAATAGAGATAGTCATCGCCGGACGTCAGCGTGGACGGTTCCGGTTTCACCCGGTTGGCCGGGTCAGGGTCGGCCGGCCGCGTCAGGTTCAGGTAGAAATCGGTGTCGTTCTCGATGAGTACGTCGCCCGCGTAGGGCGCGCCGTCACTGAGCACATCGGAGAAGAACTCCGCGTGCAAATAGTTGTCGCCGTCGGGGCTCGGCTCCGGGCTGCCGGGCACCGGATTGTAGTCGTATCCCAATTCCCACTTGCGCAGGAGTGCCGGCCACCGCCAATCGTCGCTCAACAGAGGCAGACTCACCCGGTCGCCCAAGTCGTATCCGTAGTCCCAGCCGTTGTCGCTGTACACCACGGTCGGATCGCCACGATCGCCATCGTCGTTCGTTCGCGTACCCGTCCAACCGTCTTCGTTGAACGTGGCGTCCATGAACTCCTTCTGGGGATTGCCGGGGATATTGGCTTCGCCGATTTCCGACGCCGAATTCACCGACACCAGACCGTTCTTCACGCGAAGGTTCGCGTTCAGCGTGTCCACCAACTCGCCGTCCACATAGGTCTGCGGCATGCGGGGCACGCTGTCCCGCAGACGGTCCGGCAGCGCCGGTCCGGGGCCCGGCCCGATGCCGTAGTTGTTGTGAATCAGGCTGGCGCCCATGAGGTCCAGCACCACGATCACGTCGCCGCCCTCGGGTATGACGTCACCGAGAATGTGTACCGACCCGTGAATGCTGCAGTTACCCTGCACCGCGCCCGAAACGTGGCCTGCGCCCGCGAAAATGGCGTTGTTCCAGACGTTCACATCGTGGCTCTCCAAAATGCTCTCGCACCGGCGCTCCACGGGGCCGTTCCGCGCCAGCGTGTACACAGTGAACATCCCGACCTCGCTGCCGTCATCGACGTTCCCGTCGCCGTTGTTGTCAAAACCGTCGGCAGCCCAGTCCTGCGTGAACGACATGTATTCAATCTCGGGCATGGACGGAATCTGCACCGGCGCCACGCCGTCCGATTCGAATGTCGGCAACACGATGGATTCCAGTTCCTCGCCAGGATCGGGGGTCGGCGCGGTCCACGAACCGAGTCCGACGTTACCGCCGGTTCCGTTCTCGATGCCGGCGACGCCTTGGACCGATCCGGAGTGGAGGCCCTGGAAGCATCGCTTGTACAAGACGTATTGGTCTACGTGCCGTTTCTGCGTCACGACCCGGATGCTCAGCGCGCCAAGAATCAGCACCGAGAGCATGATGAACAGCGAGACGGTCAGTAGCGCCACGCCTTCCTTGCCATGTCTGTTGTGGTGTTTCATAGTTAGTTCCTCGGCATCACGGTCTCGATGAGGGTTGACGTAATCAATGGGCCATCCACGCTGGATCGATGCTGGGTCTGGATGGTGATGCGCACGCCATCCCCGGCACGTTCGAACCACAGGCCTCTATCGAGCACACCATTCAAATTCGCGTCTTCCCCAAGATCCACGCCGCCGTTGTCGTTGGCGTCTTCGTCAATCAGAACCCCGTTCGAAATCACCAGGAACGTCGTGCCCGCCGTGCGGACCAGTTGATTGGCCGTCTGTCCGTCGTCGTTGACGTCCTCCGAATCACGGCCCACCGTGCGCGGCACACTCAATTCCAGATTCCCCGACATGTCCACCGCGTACCCATTGCCGTCGCGGTCCGTGGCCACCTGGTATGTGAGCACGGGCCCCGGCAGATCGGTCCAGTTGATGGACGTCACCGCCGCCTGCCGCACCTCTTTGGCCAGGAACATCATGGCCGTGCGCGCCTCGTCGGCAGTCACCACCTTGGTGTCCTGCACTTGGGCGCTCTGGGCCAGGTTCCGGGCCAGACCAAACATGATGCCCAGGGCGATCGTCATAATCGCCGCCGAAACCATCACCTCAAGCAATGTAAAACCTGCGCGTTTCATGGCAGTCACCTCATCAACATGGTCGACGCCCGCATTGTGCGGGGTCGTCCACCCAAATCACGCCATACTACGGTGACCTGAGCTTCCATGGGATTGGGAAAAGAAACCCCTGCATCTTCCGGGTTGCACGGCATCGAAACCGGCGTACCCGTGGTGTCGTAGCACACCAATGAAATCGCGGTCGTGGCCCCCAGTTCGCTCGACGCCCCGGGGTAATACGCCATCACCTCGTCGAACGACAGCGTTTGGATCTGCTCCAGCACGCTCGCCACGGTCGCCATCGCAACCGCTTGGTCCGCCGTTGAGTCGCTCGCCGTCGAGATGCTGATCACCGAACCCAACGACATCACCAGCGCGATTGTCAGGATGCCCGTGGCGATCATGATCTCCAGGAGCGTCAAGCCCGCCGAGGACGAGGTGAGCGCACGGTGTATCGGTCGTTTCATGCGTTTTTTCATATCACCAATGCCTCTCGTTCCCGATGCCATCCGTTTCCGCCGGGACCACGTCCCAGCCCGCCAAGGAATCGCAATCATCATGCCGAACATCGCGCAACGGCACTTGAAAGGACTTAAACCACACGCGCAGAACAGGTTAGGCAATAAGGGGGGGGGGGGGGGGTGTGGGGAGA
>JAAEQP010000303.1 GCA_024231375.1 bacterium
AGCGGAAAGTCAACCACCGTCAACCTCGTCATGCGATTCTACGATCCGCAAGACGGCAAAATCGCCATCGACAACATCGACATTCACAAGATCAAGAAACAGTGCCTGCGTCGCCAGGTGGGCCTTGTGGCGCAGGACCCGTTTCTGTTCCGGGGAACCGTGGCCGAGAACATCGCGTACGGGAACCCGAAGGTGGCGCCGGAACTGGTACTGAACGCGGCCTTGGCCGCCAACGCCCACATGTTCATCGCACGCGTGCACGACGGGTACGACACGCGCCTCGGGGAACGGGGTTCCGGCTTGTCCGGCGGGGAGCGCCAGCGCGTGGCCATTGCGCGCGCCCTGTTGCACAATCCCCGGATTCTGATCCTCGACGAGGCGACCTCGAGCGTGGACACGATTGCCGAACGCGAAATCCAGAGAGCGCTCGAATCATTGAGCCTGGGGCGGACAACGATTGCCATTGCCCATCGCCTCTCCACACTGCGCAACTGCGACCGTATCCTCGTCTTCGAGGAAGGCCACATTCGCGAACAGGGCACACACGAAGAATTGCTGGCGATGAACGGCATCTACCACAAACTCGTCGAAATCCAAACCCAGTTGACCAGCGACCGCGAAACGAGCGTCGACAATCTCAAGGCGACGGACGAACTGGCGCGCATGGAAGAGACGAAACACCGCACGCTGGAAGAAAAGATGGAAGAGCGGCAGCGCCTCGAGACGCCGCGGATTCACTACCTCAACCCGAAGGACCTTCACATTTACGCGATGGACGAAGGCGGTATGCGCGTCACGTATCGCGACGAAGCCTATGACCATGTCCGGGCCTATCGGTGTTTTCCGGTCTCGCGGCCGAGCGAATTCATCGCGTTGTGGACGGGCGATTCAGCGCTCGAACATCACGAGGTAGGCATCATCCGCCGCCTGAAAGAGGTGGCCCCCAGTTCCCGGATGTCGGTGGAACACGAACTGGTCAAACGCTACTTCATCCACTACATCCAG
>JAAEQP010000304.1 GCA_024231375.1 bacterium
AGACCCCGAAAGCGAGCTTTCGGGGCGGGGCACCCTACTCACTCCCGGTTTAATTTGAACAAAAACAAAAACTCTGATTAAGCCGAAGTGGTGGAATTGGCAGACACGCATGGTTCAGGACCATGTGCTCGAAAGGGCGTGGAGGTTCAAGTCCTCTCTCCGGCACCATTAGACAAAACGAACGGCCACGCGGGCATTCAGCCTTCGCGTGGCCGTTTTCTTTTCTCTTCGCGCCGGGTCAATCCCGTGTCAGGATGTCGCGCAGTTCGTTCACCAGCCGGCTCGGTACATACGGTTTCTGGATGAAGGCCGTGGGGCTGTCTCCATGGAACCGTTCCGACACGTCCTGTTCCGTGTAGCCGCTGGAGAGGATGATGGGCATGTCGGGCCGGAGGGCATGGATGGCCTCGAAGGCTTCGTCGCCCCCCATCACAGGCATCGTGAGGTCGAGGAGCACGGCGCGGATGCGCTTGGCATGTTCCTTGAACAGATCGACCGCTTCCTTCCCGTTCACCGCGGTGAGCACGTCGAACCCGCAATCCTCGTAGGTCTCCTTCGCCACCTCCAGGATCTCGGGTCCGTCGTCCGCGACAAGAATGGTCCCGCAACAGCGCCATTTTCCCTGTTCGGGCTGTGGCGGGGACTCGGCCTCGACGTCGCATGACCGGGTACCCGCCAATGCAGGCACGAGCAGCCTGAAGGTCGTGCCTCTCCCGGGCTCGCTGTAGACCTTGATGGCCCCCTTGTGGCTGCGCGCGATCCCCAGCACGGCCGCCAACCCCAGCCCCCGGCCCGCGAACTTGGTGGTATAGAACGGGTCGAACACGCGGGACTTGACGTCTTCGTCCATGCCGCACCCCGTGTCGGCCACTTCCAGGCACACGTAGAGCCCGGGACCCAAGTCGTCGTCCACGAAGGTGCCGGCCAAGTACTCGCTGTCGAGGTCCATGGTTCGCGTGCGGAGTGTGACGATACCCGGGTCGTCGCCCATGGCGTCCGAGGCATTCGTGATGAGGTTCATCAACACCTGCTGAAGTTGGGCGGGATCGCCTTTCACAAGAGGCAATTCGGGGTCGAAATCGAACTTCAGCGTGACCTTCTTGGATATGGATGCTTCAAGGAGGTGGCCCATTTCTCTGGCGAGGTTCGACAGGTCCAATTGGCGAAGGACGAAGGCGCCCTTGCCCGAGTAGGCAAGCATCTGGTTCGTCAGTTCGGCGGCCCGCTGGGCGGTGGCCTCCACTCGCTCCACGTATTGGCGCACCGGCGATTCCGCGGGCAGTTTGCTGAGGGTGAGGCCTGCGTTGCCCATGATTCCCACGAGAAGGTTGTTGAAGTCGTGCGCAATCCCCCCGGCCAGGACCCCAAGGCTCTCCAGTTTCTGGGCGTGCTGGAACTGCGCTTCGAGCCGTGCCCGCCCTTCCTCGGCCCGTTTGCGCTCGGTAATGTCGCGTGCGATCCCTTGTACGGCCGTCGGCTGCCCCTCCGAGAAGATCAGCCGACTACTTACTTCCATGGCAACGCGGGACCCATCCTTCGCGATGAGATCGATCTCGTACTGGGTGGGCTCTTTCCCGGCAACCTTTCGCGCAACCATATCGAGCGCTTTCCGCCGGTGCTCGGGGGCGACGACATCCATCAGGTTCTTGTCGCGCGCCTCTTCCCGAGTGTAGCCGCTGACGCGTTCCGCCGCGTTGTTGAGCGAGAGGATGGCGCCATCCAGCGTATGCGTATACACGATGTCGTGCGCGTTCTCGAACAGCTCGCGGTAGCGTTCCTCGCTCTCGCGGCGCGCCTCTTCAGCCCCTCGGCGGGCCGTGATGTCGCGTACGTACACCACCACCACCTCATCATCGGCGATTCGGCAGAGCAGGCCACTGACCTCGCTTGGGAACACGGTGCCGTCGTTCCGCTTGCCGATGGTTTCGACGAAGATACTCCCCGCCTTCAGTTGCTCGAGGGCGCTCCCGGGGAGAGTCTCCGCGACGTCCTCAGTCACCAGATCGCGCACGTTCAACCGAAGCATCTCCGCCTTCGGGTACCCGTACAATTGGCAGGCCGACTCGTTGCAGTCGAGAATAGTGCCGTCGGGTTTCTCTACAAACACGGCGTCGTGGCAGGCTTCGAACAGCGTCCGGTACTTCAGTTCGTTCTGCCGTAGGCCATCCTCGGCAGCTTTCTGGTCAGTGAAGTCGCGGATGATCATGACGGCTTCGTCATCCCCGGAAGCGGCCAGGCGACCCTCGTAGTCGCCCAGGATGCCGGCGCTGACGAGATTGAAATCGAAGGATTGGAGGGCGCCGGTTTCGAAGGCGCGTCCCATGGCGGTCCTGATCCTGTCTGCCAACTCAGGCGGAATGGTCTCCTCAAGGTAAGTTCCGACCAGTCCCTGGGGTGTCCATTCCTCCGGCGGCGGATCCGTGTCGGACCTGAAATCGAGAATGAAGCCATCCCTTCGGAACCGGACCATACTATCGGGAAGGGCATCGATGATTGCCCGGTTACGCGATTCAGATTCGCGCAAGGCTTGCTCGGACGCCTTCCGTTCGGTTACGTCGCGTGCGATTCCACGGAATCCCATGGGCTTCCCTTGACCGTCGCACACGAGAGAGGCGGAGACTTCGATCACACGTTTCGTGCCATCCTTGCGCGTCACGTTCCAATCGCATTCCTGGACAGATTCTCCGGTCTCGAGCACTTGGGCGAAGGTCCGCATGACGCGATCCGCCTCGTCTTCCTCATAATACCGGCGGAAGCTCATGCCTCTGAGTTCGTCTTCGGAGTACCCGAGAATCCGGCTCAGCGAGCGGTTGAAGAAGGTGAGACTGCCCTTCAGATCGACTTCGTAGTAACCGTCCTCAATGCCTCCCAAAATGGCGCGGTACTTCTCTTCGCTCTCTCTGAGTGCGTCCTCGGTCTGCTTCCGGGCGGTGATGTCGTTGCCAATGCACAGCACTTCGCGCACCGCACCGTGTTCGTCCCGTACGGGCCGGTTGGTCCAGGCGATCCACACGCGGTCGCCGTTCCTGCGCATGTTCTCGTTGGCATTGTTGGCGTAGGCTTCCGGCGACTGGCCGATGTCCCGGATCATGGCCGCCAGGTCCCTGCCGGTGCTGTCGACTTTCGGCACGATGGTGCCCACCACGTTCTGGCCGGTGATATCCGCCTCGGAGTAGCCGAAGAACTTCTGAGCATACTCGTTGAAGAAGGTGATCACGCCCGCCGGGGTTCGGCGAAGGATGATACTGTTGGCGTTCTGAACGAGTTCGCGGTACTTCGCCTCACTCTCGCGTAACGCGCGTTCCGCCTCGCGAAGGCGCACTAGCTCGTCATTTCTGGGCGTGTCGGTCTTCCCCGTCATCGGTGCGTCTCTCCTGATCGTGCCCAAACGGGCAGCGCACGAACCACGAACCGTTGTGTTTGTGGTGCAGGTCGCACGCACGAGCATCCCTCTGGTCAACGCAGCCGACAGGATCCCCCGAACCATGACGACTTGCTGACTCTCGCGCGAAGCAGACCCCAGAGGTATCCCTCTCCCTACTCACGGACTCCTAACGCACTCATAATGTACAAAAAATGCGTTTGTCATGCAAACGTGTGGGCAAGAGAAGACCGCGTGCGCGCGCCAACCTCGGCGCGACGGTTATCCCCCCTCGGCGTGGGAACCGTGCAGTGGATGCGGCGAATCGTACGGCCCTGGCTCTACCCGCCCTCGCCCGCTACCCCCTCGCCGACGGGATCCGGACCGTTGGCGCCGTACGGAAACCCGGGAGCCAATTCCACACCCTGACCTTCCCAGTACGCCACGATGTAGTCGATGAGGTCCCTGCCCGTGTGGCCGTCTCGTTTGAAGACCCGTGTGTTTGGATAGTTGATATCCAGATAAGTGTTCGTATAGAAGGCGCAGGGGAGCGTACGAAAGAGATCGGTGGCATCCGCCACCAGTTGCTCCGGGTCATGCACGGGCCATTGGCCCTCGTCCTTCCCAAAAACGGACGTCTGCGCGCTCGCGAAGGCCTGCGCATCGTGCGTCGCCGCGGCCTGCCCGAGCAGAATCTCCGCAAGAAGACGCCCGCCTTGGGTTCCCTCAGTCGGATCCTTGCTGTATGAATCGAGGACAAGGCCGAGCGTCGTGCTATCGTTCATCTGAGCGTACCTGGCAAGGCTCATCGTGCGGTAGACCACGAAGGGGTCCCGAAACGCGTGGGCGGCCCGTACGAAGGGAAACCCGGTGTTCAACCCCATCTCGTGTGACGCCACCTGCATCGCGTCGATGAGTGTGTCCACATGGATGTTCTCTCTCGGATTGTCGTCGACTACGATGATCTGATAAGGCATGAAACCCTCCTTTCGAACCGTCCGCAGGTCACTCGAGAACTCTGTCAGATGAGGGGAACACCAACTTGACCCGTTTCGTGAACCCGTCGCTCTCCTCGCTATCCACGCCCAGCCAGCCTCCGTGGATTCTCATGGCCAAGGCGTTGATGAGTAGCCCCGTTCCCTTCGTCGTCAGCATCGCTCCCTCGGGCCGTTCACGGATGTCCTGCAATTCCTCGATCAAGTGCGCGTCGAACGGTGGCCCTTCGTCCTCCACGAAGATCCTCACCTGCGCGACCCCGTCCTCAGAACTCTCCACACCCACACGCACGCGCTGAACTGGTTTGGGATACCCCGATTCGCTCCTGTTGTGCTTGATGGCGTTGCGCAGCGCCTCGGCCACAACCGTGACGGTCGTCTCCTCATGGCACAGAATCTCAGCGTCCTCATCAGGCGACGATCTCCTCTCCCAACCGATAGCGTCCCGATCCGGATCCAGATGGCCCTTGGCACGCTCAAGCGCACGATCAATGATCCTCCTCACCGGGACCTTGCTCGGATGGAGACCCAGGCGATCCAGCCGATCGGCCACCGTGTCGTCGGGCCGAAGAACGGACTTGCTGCCGCGTCGTCCCCCCGTGATTACGATACCAACCGCCGTCACCGTCCGCATCCATTCCCCGGCGATGGCGATGTTCTGTTCGAGTTGATCCAGTTGCTCCCGATTGGCTACCGGATCGCTCGCCAGCGACAGGAACAGAGATACGTCCTTCATCGCTTCGTGGGTCTGGACCATCAACGGTTCGAAACTCAGAGCGTTGGCCAGGTTGGTCGCGTCCGTCGTCCGCATTACGGTGATGACATGCTCGGCGACTGCGTAGACCAGTGACACCTCCGACTCGGACAGCAGCCCGGCTTCCGGTGTCCGCACGAGGCGGATCACCCCACGCACGCGGTGCGCATCAACGATCGGTACGAACGCCACTGTCTTAGGGGTGGCGTCGTATTCGTCCTGGGCTCGGATCTTCCCTGCCCATTCCGGCTTTCCCGCGCCCTCCGGCAGAGACAACCCCCAGCGCGCCAGAGATGCCTCGAATTCCGCGAACGATTCCTCGGCCTTGGAGTTCTCCCTGAGCTGAAACGCCAACCCATGCTCATGGAACCACAGACCATGGTCCCAGAACCAGCCGGTCTGACCCTCGCCCCGCAAGTACGTCAGCTCGCGTGGGTCAACGTCCCCCTGACCCGCCCCTGGTCCATAGCCTTCGCGCACCGACTGCGGGTCGGGCGGGACGAGGCGCTCCGTCGGCGTCCCATCATCGCCCTGCTCAACGTGAAAGACGGTACACGCCCCTTGTGTTCCGAAGCCCAGGACCGCCGGCAGCCCCGCCTGCACGATTCTCGCGAGAGAGTCGAGGTTGCGTGTCGAGTATATCGTGCGCAAGAATACATGCTCTACCAGGCGCCGGACGGTCGCGGCGATCAAGGGCGCCGTGATCTGCATCCATCTGCGCGCCTCACGCTCGTCCTCCTCCGGTAGCTCGTCAAAGGTCACGACCAGGGTGCCCAGAGAGGCGCCGTGCCCAGACCGCAGAGGACTCGCCAGGAACGAGGCCGGAAGGGGCTCCGCAAGCGCCAGTTCCGCCTGCTTCTGCATGTGCTCCGAGTCACCCCGTGTCGCCATCTGGTACAGGAAATTGATCGCGGCGTCTTTGTCGATTGGGCCGGGACTCTGCCGCTCCCCCAGAATGCCAACCCATCGCGGAGCCCGATCCCGTTCGCCTTCATCGTCAGTGCGTTCCCGGGCCGGAGCGTGAATCCCTTCAACCCGGACCAGTGGCTGCGGAAGACGCCGTTCCAGAGCCGCGCGCCGCGCGGCGACCGTCCCGGCCCCCTGGGTGCGCGTGCCCTTAAGTGTGTCGCCGTTTCGTGCCTTTCGGCCGCTCTTCGCCAGCTTGGTCCGGTCGCTCGACTCCTTGTGCCAGATTTCGATACGAGCGTTCTGTGCCATTGGCGAGTGTTCGAACAACATCGTCAGGACCCCAGGCGTGTCCGCCAATGGGGTCGAGGAGTTCGTGAGTTCAACAGCGTGGGACAGAACATGCCGGTCTTGCAGGATCCCCGAAAAGAGAAGCGCGAACTGCCGCAGCATACGGTACAGGTGGATCACCTCCTGGTTCCGCCGGGGGATGGAGTAGTATGCCGTGATGAACTCGGCCTGCCGCTGCACATCCGCCGACGGATCCTCTCGAAGCGGCCACTCCAACACACGCCTGCACGTCTCGACGTCGATGTCGCGGTGGCGGATCTGACCCATGAAGAGGTAGCCAACCGCGCCGCCGTCGGTACGCAGGGGATAGCAGAGATCCAGGAGCCCGAGGGGACACTCAAACTGGTCCATCAGGATCGCGCGCGCGGCGCGCAGGAGTTCGTGGACCTTCCGTTCCGTGTCCGCCGTGGCCGGCTGCTTTCGCAAGGCCTCGGCCTCCGCTAACAGATTATCGGTCCGTTGCGTGGCGTCCTGAGCCCCGTCCATGATCTGCCGGTCCGATCGGAGACAGGCATCCATGCCTCGTTTCGAACAGCGGATCTCATTACAGAAAGGATGAAACCCAATCCGGTCAAGACCCTCGACAGCGTTCATCGACGCATCGAAGATCCCAACACCCACCTTGAGTTCATCCGCCAGAGTCTGCAGCGCCTGTCGCGCGCCGCCGGCTACGAGCGAGCCCAACTCGCCTTCCGGGTGGGCGTCCTCGGGATGCGGAGCCATAACGCTTCCCCCCAAGCGTTGGTGCCGAACGGCCCACGGGGCGGACGAGCCCCACGGGCGCGACGGCCCGAGCGAGACCGTAGTATAGCATACGCATCTTTACCTGTGTGTGTGTAGTATTCATCGTGGGGAACGTGCGAATGCGACCGTGCCACTCTCCACTGGCTGCGTTGAGAAATCCAAGATGTGTTGACACTGAATGTGGCCCGGACGGGGTTGCCCCGCCAGTCCCAGTCTGGTACTTTCTCTTAGCCTCTGAGACTAGGCCCGGCTGAACGTGTTGGGCCGTTTCGAGGGGATGCGGTGCAACGTGCCAAGGGGTATTCAAGTGACAACAGAGATGGATATGCTGCCGTCGCGGCTTGGCTGGCGGGTGGCCTTGTGTCTGCTGGTTGCCGCACTTGCCGGCTGTGGCGGTCGCGACGATTATCCCAGTCGCCCCGTCGTACTCGTATGCCCCTGGTCGGCGGGGGGCGGCACGGATCGGGTCGCGCGTCATATGGCGGCCCAACTCGAAGGAGAACTGGGTGTTCCCGTGAACGTGGTAAACGCCACGGGCGGTGCCGGCGTGACTGGGCATACCCGTGGGGCGCTAGCTCGGCCGGACGGCTACACCATCACGCTTGCCACCGCCGAACTCAGCATGCTCCATTGGCGGGGGCTTACGAACCTCACCCACAACGATTTCGACCCCCTCATGCTCATCAACCGCGACGATGCGGCGCTGTTCGTACGCGAGGATGCGGCCTGGTCCACATTGAACGAGTTGAAGGAGGCCATCGACAGCGAACCCGGCACGCTGAAGGCGTCGGGCACGGCCCACGGCGGGATCTGGCATGTCAGTCTGGCCGGCTGGATGACGAAGGCCGGTATGGCGCCGTCGGACGTGCTGTGGATCTCGATCAACGGCGCGGCGCCTTCGCTTCAAGAACTGATTTCGGGCGGCGTCGATATGGTGTGCTGCAGCCTCCCGGAAGCCCAGTCGCTGCTTGATGCCAAGCGCGTCCGATGCCTGGGGCTCATGGCGCCAGAACGATTGCCCGCGTTCCCGGACGTGCCGACTTTCGCGGAGCAGGGCGTGGACTGGCAGATGGGTACATGGCGTGGTCTGATGGCGCCGAGAGAGGTGCCGGCGGACCGGCTGGATCACCTGCGAACCACCATCGAGACGGTTGCCACCGGCGGCGACTATCGCGAATTCATGGCGACCGCGGGGTTCAATCCGGCTGCCGTGGGCGGAGACGCGTTCGACGGGTTCCTCGCTCGCGTGGACGAGCAACTGGGCGCGATTCTCACGAGTGAAGCGTTTCGGTCTGTCCAGTCCTCGCGATTTGGACCAATGGTGTTTCCTGCGATTCTCGGGCTGCTGCTGATTGTGAACGTCTTCATCTTGCTGGCCCGGCGCCAACTACGGACTTCTCCCGATGCGGCGAAGGTCACGCGCGCGGGCCTGCTCCGTGTCACGATGGTGGCCGGTTGGGTCGCGGTCTACGTCTTGCTGGCCGAGCCGCTGGGGTTCCTGGCGACGGCGACCGCATTGCTGTTCGCACTACTGTGGCGTTTTGGTTCGCGCTGGTATGTGGCCGCTCCGCTAAGCGTGTCCGTCGTGGCACTGGCCTATCAGTTGTTTGCCGTGTATCTGCGGGTCCCGCTTCCCTTCGGAACGTGGGGGACTTGACGTGAGCGAAGCGTTACAACAGGCCTTCGCGCAGGTTCTCGGCGACCCCTGGGTGTGGTTGATCGTCATCGGTTGTGCGGTGTATGGCGTGTTCATCGGCGCCATCCCCGGCCTGACCGCCACCATGGCCGTCGCCCTGTTTGTCCCGCTGGCCTACTGGCTTGACCCTGTCCCCGCGCTGGCTGCCGTCGTCACCATGGAAGCATGCGCCATCTTCGCGGGCGACATACCCAACACCCTCCTGCGTATCCCCGGTACGCCGGCATCCGCTGCCTACGCTGACGACGCCTATGCCTTCACGCGCCGTGGCGAGCCGGGACGTGCCCTGGGCACATGCCTCCTCTTCAGTTCCACGGGTGGCCTGTTCGGCGTGGCCGTGCTTGTGCTGGTGGGTGGTCAACTTGCCAAGGTCGCCGTCATGTTCAGCGTGGCCGAGTACTTCTGGCTATACCTGTTGGGACTCAGTTGTGCGGTGGTCGTCTCGCGCGGGTCCACATTGCACGCCACAATGGGCCTGTTCCTGGGACTGCTGCTCTCGACCGTGGGCCTCAGTGCCGTTCACGCGGAGGCGCGGTTCACCTTTGGCCGCCCCGAGTTGTTCCAGGGCATCAACTTTGTCCCGTCCATGATCGGCCTGTTTGGCGTGTCCGAGATCTTCCGCAACATGCTCACACTCGACAAGGCCTCGGACGATGTGCCGCGGCGCCGTTTGAGTGGTTCGATTCTGGCGCCGGCCGCGAAGATGCTGGGCGCGCGGAAAGGTCATGCCGTGCGTTCGGGCGTGATCGGATCGCTGGTGGGCATGTTGCCCGGTGCCGGCGCCGACATCGCTGCGTGGGTGTCGTTGGCTGCGTCCAAACGATTCAGCAAGAAGCCCGAGGAGTATGGGCGGGGATCCCTGGAGGGGATCGCCGATGCCAGTGCGGCCAATTCGTCGGCCTTGGCGGCCACGTGGATACCGGCCTTGGTGTTCGGGATTCCCGGTGACTCGATTACGGCGATCGTGATTGGCGTACTGCTGATGAAGAACGTGCGTCCGGGACCCGAGATCTTCGAGAAGCAGGCCGCCTTGGTCTATAGCACGTATCTGGTGTTTGTGCTGGCGAACCTGGTTATGATTCCCGTTGGACTTCTGGCCATCCGCGCGGGGGGCTATGTGGTCCGGGTGCCGCGCAAGGTACTGCTCCCCCTGATCCTGCTCTTCTGCGTCATTGGCTCCTACGCCATCAACGGAAGCTACTTCGACGTGTGGGTCATGCTGGGGATGGGGTTGCTCGGGTTCGGGCTTGAGCGCTACGCCATTCCTCTGGGGCCCGTGGTCCTCGGCATTATTCTCGGTGGGCCGTTGGAAGA
>JAAEQP010000305.1 GCA_024231375.1 bacterium
GGATGCAGGTGTGATGACGCGCGCTAGCATGCGACCTTTCCGAGCGGCGGCCCTCTGGGCCGTCGCTCATGTCTTTGTTGCGGCGATTCCGGTTGCCTGTACGCCGGGCCCGCGGGAAGTGGTGTTCCAAGGCGCCACCATGGGCACGACCTACTCGGTCAAGGTCGCCGTTCACGACCTACCCGGCGACACGGACCTCCGGCAACTCCACGCGGCCCTCGGTTCCGCCATCAAATCGGAGTTGGATCAGGTCAACGCCCTCATGTCCACCTACGACCCGGATTCCGAGCTGTCCCGATTCAACGCGCTACGCGAAACCTCCCCTTATCCTCTAGCGAAGGCCACGTCGGATGTGTTTTCGCTGGCGCTGAACGTGAGCCGCGAGTCGGACGGCGCCTTCGACATCACGGTCGGACCTTTGGTCAACGCGTGGGGGTTTGGGCCCGATGGACGCCCTGAGAAAGCGCCCTCACCTGAGGAGATCGAGGCGCTACGGAAACGGGTGGGGTATCAGCGGCTGACGTTGGATGCCGAGAATCGAACCGTGGCCAAGAACCCTCCTGACATGTACTGCGACCTATCCGCCATCGCCAAAGGGTTTGGCGCGGACCAGGTCGCCAAGGTGCTCGAGGAAGCGGGCTGCACCGACTACATGGTCGAAGTGGGCGGCGAAGTCCGTACAGCGGGATTGAGCGTTCGCGGCAAGCCGTGGCGAATCGCCATCGAGAAACCCACGCCCGAAGGACGCAGCATCGAACGCGTCATCCCCTTGTCCGGTCATTCAATGGCCACTTCGGGCGATTATCGGAACTACTACGAAGCCGATGGGAAACGCCTGTCTCACACCATCGACCCGCGCACCGGATGTCCCATCACGCATACGCTTGCGTCCGCGAGTGTTCTTCATGAAGAGTGCGCCGTGGCCGACGCGTACGCCACCGCGTTGATGGTGCTCGGGCCGGACGAGGGTCTTGCATTGGCGGACCGTCTCGGCCTGAACGTGCTGTTGATTGTGCGTGAGGCACCCGGACGATTCGTGGAACGCGAAAGCCGTGCATTCACGGAGTTTATGAGGACCGCCAAGTCCCGGACGGAGACAGACTGATGCCCACGCTTCTACTGACCGTCGCGATTGTGGCCCTTGCCATGACGGGTCTTTCCATCGGGTACATCGTGCGCGGCAAGTCGATGCGCGGCGGCTGCGGAACCGGCCACGGCGACGATAGCGCGCCCGGCGATGCCAGCCCCTGCAACGTGTGCGGCCGCGACGATCAATGCGCCGACCACGACACGCGGCACGGAGAAGTGTAGGGCCTATTCGCTCGGGGACGCGTTGGTTGAAAAGCGCCCCGTCGTATGCTAAAATCCTTCGTTGCATGGACACTTTTTGTGCGTACCCGTAGCTCAATTGGATAGAGTACTTGGCTACGGACCAA
>JAAEQP010000306.1 GCA_024231375.1 bacterium
GCCGGGGACAACGACGGTCATTTGCCCTTCGTCAACACCGTACCGCCAGGCGCGGTGTGGAGTTCCACTACGAACGCCGGTGTGGCCCGTGTTCACAATTCGCAGAACCTCTACCGGCTCGTCCGCGGCCGGTATGCCGCGTCAGAATCGTTCAATTGCGCCGCACGGGAGGGCGACATTCGACTAGAAACGAACACGCCCGAAGACTTCGACGACTTCCCCGATCAACGAAGCAACAGCTACTCGACCCACTTCATCACAAAGCCGAGAAGGAAATGGGAATTCCCTGCGGAGGCGCCGCTTACTTCGGACATGACCCCCCTCGTGGACCAGGATCGCCTTCTCATTCCGCTGCCGCTTGTGTCTGCCAACTCGGACAGCCACGGTCGGTCTCGCGGCCAGAATGTCCTACGCCTCAACCTCAGCGTCCGCTTCTTCAAGACTCCTCGCGTCGGTGTTGAGCGAGACGACATCTACCGCGTCTTCGGTGTTCAACGGTATACGGGTCTGGAACGGCCGACGTCGAAAAGTGACGCGTTCTTGATTCCCTAGTCTTGGCATCAGATCACGCTGCGGCCAAACTGTAGCGCCGGGCGGATCCTCGTCGGCCGCCGAGGGCCGACGCCAAGATTGCGCCGATGAGCCCACCGGCGAGACGCTGGTGCCACAGTCTGCTTTGCGGGCCGTGTCGTTTGCCTCGGGGGCCACGGAGACTCTCGACATTCGACGAACAGGGTGATGCCATGACCGACTCGGATGGAAGCCCTCCACCGTGGAACCGCATCGAACTTCTCGAAGGCGATATCACTCACTTCGACGGCGACGCGATCGTCAATGCGGCCAATTCCTCGCTCCTCGGAGGGGGAGGGGTGGACGGGGCCATCCATCGGGCCGCCGGCCCTCGATTGGTGGCGGAGTGCCGCACACTGGGCGGCTGTCCGTGCGGCGAGGCCAGAATCACCGGCGCCTATGACCTGCCCTGCACGTATGTCATCCACACAGTCGGCCCCGTCTATCGCGACGGCCATAGCGGCGAACCGGAATCGCTCGAAGCCTGTCACGCACGAAGTCTGGAACTGGCGGTCGAGCACGACATACACTCGCTTGCGTTTCCGGCGATCAGTTGCGGGGTGTACGGCTATCC
>JAAEQP010000307.1 GCA_024231375.1 bacterium
CATGCAGCCTTGTTGCCAGCCCCACGAGCAACTCGTGGCGAATTCGGTCCACTTGTCGCCATCTTGGAGGTCGACGTATCCGAGACGGACCTGGTCTTCGGGGGTGGGGGGCCGGTCCTCGAACTCGGGCATCATGCCGAGGAGATAGCGTCCGGTCTCGTCGAACTGGTGTTTGTCGTAGTATCCGAACCAATGGGCTTCGGGACCGCGCGTGACGGCGCGTGTGGGCACGTTGGTCTCAGAGGTCTTCTCAGGCGCGTCGGCCGCGTGGACCGAAAGACTCGCTGTGAGCAGGATCAGGCTGGCGATACACGCCAACGAAGGAACGAACTGCATCACCTATCCTCCTTCATATGATTTGGCTCGCATAGTACCCGGCTGGTGGTTGGGAATCAACAGCGTGACTGGCGGTCAGAGGTTTTGAATTGACGGTCGTGAACGCTATAATCCGGCCTGCGCCTCATGGGATTTGCCCGTTTCAGTACGTGGGATCCAACAACAACCGGGATGGCATTATGAAAACCATGCGTTGGCTCGCGTTGGCCTTGTGTGTCTCTACCGTGGCTGGGAACGGCAGTTCGGCGGCGGACGGCGAGGTCTCGTTCGACCCGAAGGCCAGCGTGTCGGCATGCGTGCTGTGGCTGGACGCGACGGACCGCGACGCGGACGGCCAGGTGGACGACGCGGCCGACGGCGCCAGCGTGGGCACATGGCACGACAAGTCGGGGCTGGGGCACAACGCTGTGCAGACCGTCGACGGGATCACGCCCGTGGTTGCTGAGAGGGCGATGGGGGACAAGGCGGCGATCCGGTTCGACGGCAATGATTCGCTCACGGATTCGTTGACCCGGCACTGGTCGCGGGTGGACTGGAGCGTGGTCGTCGTTGCTTCGCTCGACGCGGATGCGAAGAAGGGCTGGCGCGGCATCGTGGGCAACCGGTTCGGCAAGGGCGCGGGGCACTGGTGGACCTTGGGCACCAAATCCGACGGCACCAACTACCTGGAACTGTGCGCGGGGGGGGGCGTGTCGTCGACCCTTGAGGCGGGCGATTCCGGCGCCCATATCTACACTGTCGTGAAGCGGGAATCCTCGTTCCGCCTATACCGCGACGGCGTTCTCGTCGGGACCGCCGTCAAGGATTCGGTGGGCGGGCTCGACAACGAACTGCACATCGGGCGCTGGTACGGCAATACTCAGGGCTGGCAGGGGACCATCGCCGAGGTGTTGGTGTACGACCGGGCCATGGTGGACGCAGAGCGTTCGCGGATCGAGGCGTATCTGTCGGAGAAGTGGTCCGCGCCCGTGATGCCGAACCTGTACACGAAGCAGGCCACGTGGGCGGAGACGATGATCGCGTCGCGCGAGGCGTACGCCGGCTTCCGGGGGACTGTCGAAACCAACCCGGCCGCGGCAACGGCGATCGTGGCGCTGAAGCAGTACCTCTGGCAGCGGATGACGGTTGACTATCCGGGGGAATCAGGGCTCTTCGTCGAGGAACTGCCCGATGGCGAGCATCTGGCCTGGTTCGAGGTGTCCGACGGGGTCGCTCTTGAGCGGTCGGTGATCGAGGGGGCCGGAGCGGCGTTCAAGGAACAGGCGGCCGCGCTCGGGAATGCCCCGGCTTCGGACCCGCGCTGGTTGGAGGCGTTCGTGAAGGCGGCGGAGACGCGGCGCCGGTTCAGAGGGGAAGCGGCGTGGCTCAAGGGCATGGACCTTGTGGCACTGCGTCGTGCGGTGGAGCATCTTTCCAAGAACTACCCGGACTCCTACAGCGAAGGGACGCGATTCCTTGAGGGTCTGACGGCGTGGGAGGGACGGCTTCCGGCGATTACGAAGGCGCTTGAGGACTGTGACGACGGCGCAATCGGCGATGTGAGCCGCTTGGCCGCGTTCCAACGCGAAGCCCTGTTGGCGAATCCGCTCCTGGACTTTCCCGAACTCTTGATGGTCCGGCGGAGTCAGAAATCCGTCTCGTTGGGGCTTCCGCAGAACTGGCAGAGCAACTGCGTGTTGCCTCGGTCGGGGTTCGACAACGAGATTGCGAAGCTCTCGCTCGCCGACCTGGACGGTCCCGCCGACGCGGTGTACCGGCCCGAGGGTCCGAGTTTTGTGGGAGACGTGGACCTGCACTACGACGGGAAGCGGATGCTGTTTTCTGCCATTGGCGCCCATGGCCGCTGGCAGATTTTCGAAGTGGGCGCTGACGGATCGGGCTTGCGTCAAGTAACGCCGGGCGATGAGCCGGACGTGGACAACTATGACGCATGCTACCTTGCGGACGATGACATTATGTTCTGTTCGTCGGCGTACTTCGCGGCCGTACCTTGCGTGAACGGGAGCACACGGACGGCGAACCTGTACCGGATGAAGCCGGACGGGTCGGGTGCGCGCCAGCTCTGTTTCGATCAGGAACACAATTGGTGTCCGACCATGTTGCCCAACGGGCGCGTTCTATATCTGCGGTGGGAGTATACGGACACGCCCCATTCCCACGACCGCGTGTTGTTCCATATGGACCCGGACGGCATGGGGCAGATGGAGTATTACGGGAGCAACTCGTA
>JAAEQP010000308.1 GCA_024231375.1 bacterium
CAGCGCAACGGATCGCTCTTCCGGGTGTATAATGTCCACGGGAGGATCACATCATGCGGCAGATTCACACGAATTCGATCCGTCTTGGTGCTTTGGGGCTTGTTCTACTGCTGTGCGCGGGATGCCCGCCTCGGGTACCGATGCTGCGGCTCATCTTCAACCAGGGAACCTACGGACACAGCGGCGGCTACAGCGAAGACGAGTATTCCACCTTCTTCGGCGACACCCAGCAATTGGGCGATGACTTCCATCTCACCGCGGACAATTCCACCATCACCTACGTACGGTGGTGGGGCGCCTACCGCGACGACACACCCGCGACCGACGATTTCAGCATCCGCATCTACCTCGACAACGGGTCCGGCATGCCCGAATCATGGTCCTACTGCGACTACCGCGCCGGTGCCGTCGCAAGGGAGGACACGGGCGATATCTTCGAGCCCGGTGGCTGGAACCTCAACATCTACGAATATTCCACGGCCATCCCGCCGTTTGTCCTCGACCCGGTCAGCACGTATTACATCGTGATCGTCAACCGAACGGGCAAATGGTTGTGGTCCACCAATGGTTCTCCGTCGCAAGGCAACAACTTCGGCGTATCCCGCGATACCACCACAGGCCCCTGGGGAAGTCACGGACTCGACAACGCCTTCCAGCTCTGGAGCAATGAGTAGGCGTCGTCGTGGCGTGTACCGGAGAAAAAGACTGAAACCCGCAGACGAGTCTACGGGTTCCGTGTTCTGATGGTGCCGGGGGAGGGACTCGAACCCTCACTCCCTTGCGGGAACCGGATTTTGAGTCCGGCGCGTCTGCCAATTTCGCCACCCCGGCGCGAAGGCAGAGTATAGCGAAACACGGATCACGATTGCAACGATTCTTGCTCCGATTCCTTGAGGCCGCGTCCCGTGCCGATGTATGATGACCACCGTTGATCAAGTGACCGAGGGAATACGCATTGGTCGGTTCCAATAGGGGAAGAATCATGAAACGCATTCATTGTCACCGGTCTATTCTGACGGTCCTCCTGGTCTTGGGGGTGGTCCTTTCCGCCGGATTCCAGGCACACGCCCAAGCCCCGCAACAGAGCACCACGGGTCCGGTGCCGCCGCCCGGCGTCGCGCCCAAGGTTCCCGACTACTCGAAGGCGAACGTCACGATTCCTGGCGTGCCCGGCTATTCGTGGCGCCATGGGTGCGGCCCCACGGCCGTGGGAATGGTCATCGGCTACTACGACGCCCAGGGACGCGACGATCTCATCCCGGGCGACGCCTCCACCCAGACCGCGGCCGTCAGCCAAGCCATAGCGTCGGGCGGAAGCTCGGGCAGTCCCGCCTCACCCGAGGCCCACTGGGAAGACTACGCGCGCCCCCAGGACTCGTACCCCACCATGGTCACAGACGACTGCATCACGGCCGCCCGAACCCCGCACGTGGACGACTGCATCGCCGATTTCATGCTCACATCCCGGTCCACCTCGACCAATTACTACGGCTGGTCGTGGTCAAGCCACATCAAACCCGCCTTCGAGAATTACGTGGCAACGAAGTACACACCCACAAACGGATTGATCGGCACCTGCAACCAGTACTCCTGGTCGAGCCTCACTTGGGCTCTCGTCACCAACGAGATCGACAACGGCCGTCCCATGGTCTTCCTCGTAGATACCGACGCCAGTGGCGGCACCGACCACTTCGTGACCATCGTCGGTTACCGTGACGACGCCGGAAACGGCCAGGAGTACGGATGCCTCGACACGTGGGCGCCCGCATCGACCGTCCGCTGGTGCGGGTTTCAGCAGATGGATTCGGGCGTGTCGTGGGGTGTCTGGGGCGGGTGGACCTTCCAACTGGCCGATCCCCCGTCCGGAAGTCTCCCCCTGTCGACGCTCCACTGGATGCTGCTTGCAGCCCTGATGGGCGCCGCAGGCTCCGGTGCCCTGGTCTGGCGCGCGAAGCGCCGCCACGCGCGACAGACGGCCAGCTAAGGCCCGCTCCGATCAGAACATGTCGGCGGGCCACACGTAGGGGGCGCGCTTCGGGAAGATGGCGCGAAACAGCGCCCGCGCTTCACTTGTCACCACGGTCCTGCACCGATCCAGGATGTCCTCCGGGTAACGGTAGCCCGTGACGAGGTGCATAAGGTCGGCGTCGGTGATCGTGATCTTGTTGCGCCCTGCCAATCCTGCCACGTCGATGGCTCCGCGATTCGCCCGAATCCGGTACGTCGCGCCGTCCACGATCAGCGTCATTTCGGTGCGCATGTCGCGTACCGGGCTGTCCGCAATGCAGCTTTCCCACTCAGGCACCATCAACTCGAGGGTCTCCCCCATGTTGATGAACGCCAACATGCCGCCCTCGTCCCGGTCGATCCGGGTCTCGTGACGCGACTTGAACTGCAAGAGATAGTGGGCGAAAGGATGGGACGGAGGCACGCTGAACCGGATGGTGCTCCGATCCGCCGCGTCGGCCGTCTCGCCTGCCGCATGAAGAATGGCCGCGGACAGGCCCCGTTCCTCAATACCAAGCTCCCGAACCGCCAGATGGCTCTTCTGAACGCTCGCCATGTAGTAGCCGATCACCTTTCCGCACGGGTCCAACAGAACTTGGAGTCCCTCGATGAAGTCCCATCGCGCAGCCATGTGGCCCGAACTGCGTACCACGGAACAGACCGTGTCGCGGTCGTTGGCCTCGTGAATCCGGATGAGAGCGGGGATATCCCCCGGCTTGGCACGGCGCACCTTGAACGAATTCTCGAATGTCAGCGCCTCGACTGTATCGACCGTGATCGTATGGTCGATTATGGTGGCCGTGTATCCAAACCGATGGTAGAAATCGGGGATAGCGAACAGCATCGACACGTGGTACCCGTGTGCGCGCATGTAGGCCAACGTATCGTCCATCAGGCGACGGCAAATGCCCTTCTTGCGATGCCGCTCACCCGTGGACACCCATCCCAGGCCACCCATCGTAAGACGTGCCTCGCCGACGCGGATGGTGTCGGTCAGAAGACGCAACCCTCCCACAATCTCCTTCTTGCTCACGGCGATCCGCGTGTGCTCGCGAAGGTACGACGGGTACGCGGCTCCACACGACTCGAGCCAACGGAGTGCGCCGGGGTAGTCTCCCTCGGCGTGAATGCGGGCGAGTAGGTCGTTGGTCTTCTTCAGTTCATCGGCGTTCTCGACGCCCTTTGTCCGGATATCCATATCAAAATCAGTATCTTACGTTGGACTCAGCCCATTTCAGGCATTGTACCATACGGGGAACAGGCCTCAACTCAAATGCGGCCCTCAACGGCGAATCGCGGGGGCTCTGGTGCTGTTGAAGCAGTCCCGGACTGTCGAAGACTTCAACTCCAACCCAGACACACACCAACCATGTCATCCCGAGCGAAGTCGAGGGATCTCTCATCGGCGA
>JAAEQP010000309.1 GCA_024231375.1 bacterium
AAGTCCGGCATGTAGTCCTGGTATGCCGCCTGGTGCGAGATGATCTCGACGCCGTCCATGGCCTTGCGCATGAGTTCCTTGTCGCGGACGTCGCCCTGGATGAACTCGAATTCGGGGCGGACGTGGGGCGGCTTTCCTTTGGGGTGCACGCGGGGCTGCAGGCTATCGACGATGCGCACGTGGTAGCCGCGCTCCAAGAGGCGGTCGGCGATGTGGGAGCCGATGAATCCGGCGCCTCCCGTGACAAGTGCTTTCATCCGGTTCCTTTCTTCGTGCACGTGCACGTGCACGTACACGTGCACGGACGACAATCCGTGACCGTACTACCGAAGAGACGCCCTGCTACGTCGGCCCGGCGCCGAACAGCATGACCCACGGGGTGCGGAACATGATCCAAAGGTCCAGCCCAATGGACTGCCGCTCGATGTACTCGAGATCGTCCTTGTACATTTGCTCGAAACTCGATTGGCTGCGTGCACGGACCTGGTTCAACCCGGTGATTCCCGGTTTCACGAGCAGACGCAGCTTCTTCATCTCGTCATAGAGTTCGTATTCGTACGGTACGGGCGGCCGCGGTCCGACAACCGACATGTCCCCCTTCAACACGTTGAGCATCTGAGGGAACTCGTCAAGGCTGAGCCGTCGGATGATCTTGCCCACCGTGGTGACGCGCGGGTCGTTGGTCAGTTTGAAGACCTCCTCCCCACTCCCTTCATCTTCGTGCGCCCCTCCTTCGGCAACGTACTTCTTGATGAACTCCTCGTGCTTGGAGCGGTCACCGCCGGCGACCATGGATCGAAACTTGTAATAGGTGAAGGCTCTGCC
>JAAEQP010000310.1 GCA_024231375.1 bacterium
CGCCTCGCGCGGGCCGTCACCCTGGGTCCCAGGGGCATCTATTCCGGGGACAACCCTGTAGGGGTTGGACAGAAAAGGGAGGGGATTCCCGTGCCGCAATCATTCGTGCGCATCCACGTCCACATCGTCTTTTCGACAAAGGACCGAAAACCGTTCTTGCGCGACCCGCACCTGCGCGCCGACATGCACGCCTATCTGGCCGAGGCCTATCGAGAACAAGGCTGTCCCATCACTCTCGTTGGCGGCACCGACGACCACGTGCACGTCCTCTGCCTACTCTCGAAATGCGAATGCCTGAAAGACGTGATTCGGGACACAAAACGCAGTTCGTCGAAATGGGTCAAGACCCAGGACGGCGGGGATCCGGATTTCCATTGGCAGAGCGGATACGGCGCATTCTCCGTCAGCCGTTCAAACCTGAGCCGCGTACGCCGGTACATCGCCTCGCAGGAAGAGCATCACAAGGAGCGGACCTTCAAGGACGAGTTCCGCGCGCTTCTGCAGCGGCATGGGATGGAATACAACGAGAAGTACGTGTGGGATTGAGGAATCGTCTGGCCGTGCGTACGCGGATTGTCGAACCCCTTCGGGGTTCTTCAGGGGTGTTTCGGCCGTCTACCCAGGGTGCGCCTTGCACCTTCGGTGCATCGGCGACCCTGGGCTCGAAGCCTATCTTCGGGGTGACAAGAGGTCCGGTTAGCGCACGCTTGGTGAGCTTCTGGGTATCGGCGAGTCTACGGTATCACAGTGATGGTCTGTTCCGCGCGGGCGGCGCGGCCGTGGGTGTCCCAGACGATGAGGGTGACCGTGTGCGCCGTCGCGCACGTTGGAACAAGCTGCGCTTCTTCGGTGTGCGCCGTCGCGCACGTTGGAACAAGCTGCGCTTCTTCGGTGTGCGCCGTCGCGCACGTTGGAACAAGCTGCGCTTCTTC
>JAAEQP010000311.1 GCA_024231375.1 bacterium
CATCGCTGCGGGGCCGAGAACTACTCGAAGGGGTTCACTTCTTGGGAGCAGTTCGTGGCCATGCTCTTCTGTCAGCTGGCTCAAGCACAGAGTCTGCGGGAGATATGCGGCGGCCTGAAGTGCTGTGTTGGCAAACTGACGCATCTGGGTGTCGGGAAGGCTCCGCCTCGCTCGACGCTCTCCTACGCCAACGCGCATCGACCGTGGGAGCTGTACCGGGACATCTTCCGCCAGCTTCTTCAGCGCTGCCAAGCCGAGGCGGCGCTTCAGAAGAGGAAGTTCCGCTTCAGGAACAAGCTCTACAGCCTGGACGCGACAGTCATCCGACTGTGCGTGACGATGTTCGACTGGGCGAAGTACAGACAGACCAAGGGCGGGGTGAAGCTTCACCTGTTGCTCGACCACGACGGCTACCTTCCCACGTTCGCGCACATCACCGAGGGTAGACGCCACGAGGTCAAAGTGGCGCAGAACATGGCATTCGCGCCCGACAGCGTCATCGTCTTCGACAAGGGCTACACAGACTACGGCTGGTTCCGGAGCCTGAACGCGGCCGGCGTGTGGTTCGTGACGCGCATGAAGAAGAACGCGGTCTACGAGGTGGTCGAGCGGAGACCGTTGCCGCAGCGTCGCAACATACTCGCCGACGAGATGATCCGGCTCAAGGGTTCCAGCGCCGCCGGGGAGTATCCCGCACTCCTGCGGCGGGTGGTGGTGTGGGACGCCGAGAACGAGAAGGAGCTTGTGCTGCTGACCAACCACGCGGGCTTCGGCTCGACGACGATCTCTTCGATCTACAAGGAGCGCTGGCAGATCGAGCTGTTCTTCAAGGCGATCAAGCAGAACCTGAAGATCAAGACGTTCGTGGGTACCAGCGCCAACGCTCTTCACACGCAGATTTGGACAGCACTCATAGCGATGCTGCTGTTGAAGTATCTGAAGATGAGATCCAAGGCGCAATGGTCGCTGTCGAACCTGGTGGCGTTCTTGCGCTGGAACCTGTTCACATACAGGGATTTGTGGGTCTGGATCGACGATCCGTTCGACACCCCGCCTCAGCCGCCCCCGTTCGACCAGCTGCTGTTGGACCTGCCGGGAGTTGGACAGCAGAAGGCGGCAACCTCATCCGCGAACCCGGCCGGAACCCGTCCAAAGAGCTGAGAATGCCGCCTTCAGGACTACTTCAGTTCAATACCCCGGCGTTCTTGGACAGCAGTGTGTCTTCCTGCATCTGCGCCCTCCGTTTTCGGCCTGCGACAGTCCTCCCGGCGAACTCCGAACGGGGGCCGGTCCCGCGTTCGGGCCGCGCCGGGGCAACGCCCTCCGAATCGGACACTACTGAGGACCGACGCTCATGTCAACGGGCCAGCCGCGTTACCGGGCGTTCGGTCTTGCGTTGCAGGCCCCGCCCTTCGCACAGGTGGACAATCGCCGAATTTGGCGTGGCTGACCCCTTTGCACAGGCGGGCTTTCCATGTAGAATACTTTGCCCGACTCGAGGCGTCTTTTACTTCCTGGAGGAAACGCGAATGAAACTCGTGATCTTTGAGGACCAGACTTTTGAATGCTTCTACCCGTTGACTTACCTCAGGCCGGTCTTCGAACTCAGATGCGGAGCGTCTTCCCTGGCTGAGAAGATCGTCGCAGGACAGTCCCCAGACACCGCCGCCTACTTCGTGCGCGACGTGCTGCGGGACACGTTCCTTCAACGCCACGAAGGTGCCGTAGTCAATGATCTCGCGGCAATCCGCGAGGACGACTGCCTCATCGTGAACGGGCGAATCCTCCTGTCCAAGA
>JAAEQP010000312.1 GCA_024231375.1 bacterium
CCGCGTCGTGTGCGGATGCCTTCGACGATGAGCGGGATGCAGCCCGGCGCTTCGGCCATGAGGGTGGTGGGCTCGTCGGTTGCGCCGATATCGACCGCGAACCGGCCTTGCGAGTCCACGCCCATGTCCATGGGCCGTCGGCCGCCGCCGGACACGTGGACCCTCGCGTTCGCAGCGGGTTGGTTGGTGGCTCGCAGGCGCAGCAGCGCATCAATGCCGGCGGGTCGGTCGAACACCAGACGCACGGTGTCCGAGGGACGAAATACGCCTTCTCGTTTCTGTTGGCTCGTGCGGACCTCGACCTGGTACTGCTTGCCGGGGTCCAAACCCTCCATCTGGAACCGGCCATCCGGTCCGGTGGCGCCTTCCTTGCGACGGCGGGCTCGTACCTGCCAGCTTGCGCCTTCCACGGGTTGGCCGTTGTCCCACACTGCAATGCCTTCCATGACGGCTTCGCCTTCGGGTTTCTCATCCCGTCTGCGATCCCCCGGCGGCGGACCGGCAAGCGAGTACCGCAGTTCGACGGTTTTTCCGGGTTGGACGTTCACCTTTCGGATATTGCCCCAGCCGACGGTCCTGCCGGGCTCAGGCCGTTGCGCATTGAATCGGACTTCGGCGGGGCCGGTCATGACGCGGTCGAAGGTGAAGGTCCAGATTTCGCCGGTCAGGACGGGATTGGTCGTGAGGCGATAGTCAACGTCCTTCATCTCCGGCCGCAGCGATTCCAGGCGAATTGCTTCTATTCCGATGGCATTGTCTTCGAGCCGAATCGTACCGACTACCGTTCCACCCGAATCGACCACCAACGGGCCCAAGTCCATGGTCTGGCCGGGACCCAGTTTCACGGGTTCCGACACCATTGCCGCATAGGGCGGCTGGGGCCACGTGAACACCCGGTGATCTCCGGGGGGGATTCCCACGAATCGGAAGGATGTGCCGGACGCGAAGACCGGGACCTCGGCCGGCTCGGGAGCTCGGTAACCCCGAGACCCGCGTCCGCGTGGAGGCAGTTCCGGTACGGTTGCCTGGCGTGCCCCGTCGAGCGTCAGTTGCGTCAGGCTGAATGTGCCGCCGTCGGCGGCGACCAGCGTGCCGGTAATCGTGCCGCCACGCGATGCCGTGAACACGGCGTCAGTCTGGTCGCGGCCCCCGGCGAACCGGATCTTTTCCGGCGTCATGCCGTACCAGTTGTCTTGATGCGACAGGTTGACTCGCACATCGCAGGCGTCCAGTAGATGGGCCAGCGCGAACGTGCCGTCGGCCTCGGTGCGTGTGGACTGGCCTGCGCCCACGATTCCCACCCCGGCCACACCTGCGCCCGAATCGCTCACCACCTGCCCGTGCAGCGTGTAGAGACCCGGCACCATGACGCAGTTCACATCGCGTCGGGCTTCGGCTTGTCGAAGCGCGATCTCGTGGTAGGCGTTTCTCGCGTGGTACCGTGGCAGTGAGAACCCTACATGGTAGTAGGCCCCGAGGTACCTTGTCCCTGCACCCTCCCGTTGGCAACTGAGATGCCGCACTTCGTAGTAGCCACTTGTGTCGGTCGTCGTGTCTGCAACGTGGAACAGGGTTCCCATCCCGGAATGGACAGTCACCGCCACGTTTGCCAACGGGTTGCCGTCGGGATCGCGCACGTACCCACCCAGCGAGGCGCCCGTCGGCTCGATCACGAGGTCGATGTCGCTGTAGGTGCCGCTTGGTTGAAGATCGATTTCACGCGTGCCGCGCGCGGACCGGACGGACGCCGCCACCAGGTACAGGCCCGGCGGCAGGTCCGCGATGCGGTACGCGCCGCCCGGCTCCTCCAGCTCTTGCGAAGCGACGGACCTGGAACTGGTGACGCGATTCCCGTCTTTCTCGATGCGTTGGGCGTACACCCGGACGGGTCCGTCGTCAGGTCGCCATTCGGGGAAGAACACGTGGCCGGACACGGTGCATAGTCGCGATTGAGGTTCAGGCACTGCTGCTACGGGGGCTTCGGGCGCTATTTCGGCAGGCGGGGGGATCGTGACCGGTTCTTCGACTGCCGGAGCCGGGGGCGTTGTGGTCGCGGCGGGAAGGGCCTGCGGTTTGGGCGTGGGACGCGACTGAACGCCCCACACGACGGCCGCCACGACCAGGCCCGCGCCCACAATGGTCAAGGCCGCTTTCGCGGCGAATGCGCCGAAGGTTGCAGGTGATCCGGCGGTTCGCGCACCGGACAGGGCGAGTTTCCCCAACGACGCGGTGAACGTGGGTGGCATGGCGGCTTCGGCCATCCCCACTTTCATCAGCACGCTCAGTGCGGACGCCGCCACGACGATGCCGCGCTTGCCCAGGGTTTCGCGAATCTGTTCCACGCCACGTTGTACACGTTGCGTGATGGCCGCGCGCGACACGCCCTCTTCAGCGGCGATGGCTTCGTGGGTCTGGTCTTCGATGAAATGGGCGACCACGGCCATCCGCAGTTTCTCAGGCAACCCCTCGATGGCCGCGTCGACGTATTCGTAGACATCGTCCCATGTGGTCTCGACGGCATCGCTACGGGCCTCGACGTAACGCGATTCCCGTTCACGACGACGGCGTTCGCCCCGCGCACGGTCGAGGGCGCGGTTGGTGGCGACCCGGTGCAGCCACGGACCGAAAGGTCCGGAAGGCGGTCGGTCGGTGGATGCGAGGGTTTGGAAGCACTCCTGGGACACTTCTTCGGCGTCGGCCCGGTTGTGAAGAATGCGAAGGCAGGCGCCATACACCACCCCGGCGTACTTCGTGGCGAGTGTCTTGAACGCTTCGGCGTCGCGGTTGCGCGACCAGCGTTTCAGGAGCGTTGCGTCCGACACGGACCCCATGGCGGCCTCCTCGCATGCTCGACCCCCCGAGCACGTCTACATGGTATCACGCCACAGGAGTGGGTTTGGTAAGAAAGTGAGCGAGATCGGATGGCGGCGTATCGCAAGCCCCGGACACCCACAAGCTATCGCTTGAGGGTGGCACACCTGGTGAGACCGCCTGTTCCCCGCATGACATGGCAGCGGGGGATGCGGTATCGTGCGCGATGGGAACCGGATGAGGAGAAACGATGATGATGTATATGTGCATGGCGTTGCTGTTCGGTGCGGGGTCGGGCCAAGACGACGCGGAGCCACCGTGGCCGCGGAAGGTGGGCGAGGCGCCCGTGATTCGGAGTTCGTGGGATGACCTGCTTGCCGGGGTGGAATCGGCGGAAGACTGGCAGAACCACCGCGAAACCCTTCGGCAACGGTATCTGGACCTCATCCGGGACCAGCACAAACCGACGAAACCCGCGTTGGGCGTAGAGGTCCATGAATCCGTCGAGGTGGACGGCGCGTACACGCGGCATCTGATTAGCTACAACGTGGAGGCGGACGAACGGGCGCACGCGTACCTGGCCGTCCCGCATGGTCTGGATGGGCCGACCCCGGCGGTCGTTGCCCTCCACGGTACCTACGAGCATGGGAAGGAACGGGCCGCGGGCCTCATCGAGAACGCGGACAAGGCGTATCTCGACCATCTGGCGCGGCGTGGGTTTGTGGTGATTGCGCCGGACCATTTCGTGGCGGGGCATCGCGTTCCGCCGGAGGGCCGGTACGAGACCGGCCGGTTCTACGAGAAGCACCCCGAATGGACGGCGGTGGGCAAGTTTACGTATGAGCACTCCATCGCGGTAGACGTGTTGTGTGCGCGGCCCGAGGTGGATGCGGAGAGCATCGGTTGCCTGGGGCACTCGCTGGGCGGGCACGGCACGTTCCTCCTGGCGGCCTACGACGAACGCATCAAGGCGTCGGCGTGCAACTGCGGCGCGTCCTTCTTTCGTCACAATCCCGGTGTCGACGGGTGGGCGCGCGACCATTGGTACGTGTACTTCAAGCACATCCGGCCGGGCATTCTGGAAGGCGACCTGCCGCCCATCGACATGCACGAGATCATCGCGTTGATTGCGCCGCGGGCGTTCATGGACCTATCGGGCCTGAACGACGGCAATCCGGCGACCCAGCGGCAGCGTCTTCTCATGAACATGAAGATTATGGACGCGTACGAGTTGGCCGGTGCGCCGGGGAACTTCGCGTTCTACGTGCATGGCCAAGGGCATTCCGTGCCCCACGAGTCGCGTGCGCTGATGTACGCATGGATGGAGAAGCACTTGATGCCGCCCGAGGCTACTGAGGCGAAGCTGCTGGACGAGGGGCGTTGAGGGAGGCCCGGTAGAGCGACCGGAAGGCGTCCGGCGACACGGCAACATAGTCGCCGCCCAGTTCTTTGAGCACGTCGCACAGGTCCGAGGGGTGGTAGGACCAACTTAACGGCGAGACGTACATGAAGGCGGGGCGTGTCGCCGGGGTTTGGGACTCAATCTCGTCTACCATCCACTCATTGTTCTCAGGATTGCGGCCGACGTTCTGGGCGTCCCAGCGGGTGAACACATGGGACACGAGGACGTTCCCGTCGTCCAGGAAGTAGTTGGGCGTCTTCTCGGTGATGTCATCGTCGCGCCCCATGCCCATGATGAGGCTATCGAGTCCGTCCACTCCCTGCACGAACCGGCGCGTTGTTGCGTCGTGGGCAGCGCGGTCATAGGGTCGCCACGCGTCGGTGTAGAGGCATAGGTGCCGGAGTCCGAAGCGGTTCATGTAGGCGCTTGTCAGATCCAGATAGGCGATCCATGCTGCGTCGGCGTCCTTTGAGCGGGAAAACAGGCCGCGGTAGGGGTGGACGTAGCCTGCACCGCTCAGGCCGACGACCAAATGGTCGTTGCCCGTGGCGTTTTCGAGGAACCATTCGGCGATAGACGGGTACAAGTCGGCGAGGACGGGACCGAAAGACCACGCGATGGGGACGGTTCCGCGGGCGGGGTCGTCCCACACCCTTTTCTGTATGGCCTGCCAGTAGGGCGGCGAATCGCCTGATTCGACCACGGCGAAGCACACGTACACCTTGGACGGGTCGAGAGGGGGAGTTGACGGCTTTGGCCGGTCGTGGTAGCGCTTGATGGCACGGGGGAGGCGGGCGGGGACTCCACTGAAAAGGGTTAGATTCGTTCCCCAGTCGCAGGGCACCGTTAGCTTGCCGTATTCGCCCGCGAGGCTTACGCCCGCGTATTCCGTCAAGCCTGGGTCATCGGTCGCGCCCCACCACCCCAACACGGGCACATTGTCCGCGGTGGCTGCCATGACCTTTTCGGCGAAAGCGCGTTCCGCGGCGTGGTCGGACGTGATTCCGTCGGCCGCGTCGGCGCCTGTGGCCCAGAAGGTGAATATGCGGTGGGACACCAGGTAGTCGCGAATATGATGGTTCGCGTGGGTCGGGTGGTAGCACGCCAGAACGGAGTGATTCATCCGTGGCCACAGTTCCTGGTAGGCCCATTCGTACGCCGCCACATTGGTCGCCCAACGACCGCGCAGATCGACGACATCGCGCCCTTGCCCGTGCAGGGCGAGGTCGTCGGGAGCGACGGCCATTCCGTCTTCAAGACTTGCGATCATGGTGGCAATGTTCATGGTGGCGGGCAAGTCCGGGTCGTAGACAATTGCCTTCGTGGCGCAAGGCGCGCACTTGGCGAAGTACTCGTCCGTGGAGATCTCGGTGAACGTCTTCACGTATCCGCGCGTGCGGAGGTCGTCCAACCAAAACCGATCGGGGAACACCTCGGTGTCGCGTAGCAGCAGAGCCGCGCGGGCGTGGGGGCCTTTGTTGACGTGGCCCAGAAGCGTGGTGGCGGCCAGTTTGGTGTCCAATGACGCGTCTGCGATGTCAACGAGATCGATGACGTCCGCCGGTGGGGGACCTTTCGGGCACAGACGCGTCTCCTTCGCCGCCGCGTCCGCAAGCGACGACATTGCGCACAGTAGAAGGGCTATTCCCACTCTCTTCCTTATCGCAGCCATTCGTATCCCGGTCCTCTGCCTTTGACCCAGTAGAAGGTTTCGGGAATCCGGATGGGCCTGAACCAGATGCCTTCTTGCTCGAACGCGAAACACACGCTGGGTGTCGGTGTCTTGTGAGGATGGCCGTCAATCCGAAGATTCGCCGTGTCCAGCACAAGTCCCCGGCGTCCCGCTGGGCCGCGAACACTGAGCAGGGCGGCGGCCGTCGCTTCCAACCCATCCAGTGCCAACGGCGTTGCCTCGGGTGCAGCCGCGTACTCGACAACAGTGCCGTCCGCTAGCGTCATGCGGAACCCGACTGTGGCTCGGTCGCTGAGGTCTTCGGTTTTCACCACGGGCGACGTTGGCGTGGGCGATGGGACCAGGGCGGAGACGAGGATGGACGCGCCTGCCGGCCCTTCCCAACTCGAATGGATGTCGACTTTCGGGTATCGCCTTCCGGAGATGCCCGGCGCCAGCCAACCGCGGGCCGGGTCCAACGCGCCGAAGTGCTTCTCGTAGGACAGGGGCGACGCGCAGAACTGGTGGATGAACAGGTTGGGCGCGTCCGGGTCGCTGGTGGCGATGGTACGCTGACCCGCGTCGAAGGCGACCTCCATTTCTCCGAATCCTGCTGCGCGCCAACTGCGCGTCTCGAAGTCCTCCGGCGGGAAGTTCCAGCAGGCCGTGTAGGTGCGGGGCGCGTCTGCCGTGACCAAGTCGGTCACGATCCAGATGCCAGCTTCGCGCACGAAGATGACTTGGCGCGCGTGGGACGCGCGGATGTCGGTATCGGCGGTGTTGCCGTAGCCGTCGTCGTAGTGGGCTTCGGCGAAATCGAAGGTGGGCGACGCGAGCCAGCGGCATGGAATGGGCGTGTCGTAGGGCACGCGTACGAGGGTATCGCCGAAGATGAGGCGGCGCTGCGAATGACCGTCGACGACCACCGTGTTGCGGCTGAATGATTGCCCCCGGTACAGGTCAAGTTGCTCGATGATGGGGCGCTGGTCCTCGGGGATCCATTCCGGATTGCTGTAGGAATCCGCGCCGCCCGCGATGAGCATGTGCCGGCCGAAAGCGATGACGTCGACGGCGTTGATGTTCTCGCAGGCGTGGCCCTGGCCCGGCCGCGCGCCCATGAGCCACAGATACCGGCTCATGGCGTCCCATCCGTCACGCATCATGTAGAAGCCGCTGAAGGGGAAGGCCGCGGACGTGAACTCGGGCGCTTCTTGCGTGCCCGGGCCGAAGAGGTGGTTGTAGATGCGTTCGACATCGGGGTCGGGCCAGTTCTTGAGGTTCTCCGTCACGCGCGCCAACTCGCGCTTCTTCAATGCGGCAAGGGCCTCGGGATCGCGGAACACGTCCGGGGGGTAGACCGTATATGCGCTGCCCGTTGCGGGTACTTGGCCGAAGGGTTGCTGCAATCCCGCGAAGAACCGCATTCGTTTCGTTCCTGCGCGGCGCAGATTGGTCACCCAATCCGGGATGTCGTCGCCGAAGGTGTCTTCGAGTTCAATGATTTCCGTGGTCAGGCCGTCGTTGTAGTTGAGCGACTGCTCGAGGTCGCCGCCGTCGTGCATCATGGTGCCGTGAAGCACGCCGTTTTCAAACCGCCGTTGACCCAGGTCGTACCAGGCCGGTGCGTCCCGGAATTCGCGCAGTTTGTCGCCCATGTTGAGCAGTATCTTGGACACGTAGAACAACTGGTTCGGTACCGAATGGCGTCCGTCCTTAATCTGCATCGAAATCAGGTCGGTGGCGATGAAGCTCAACAAGTTCGCCAACTCAACCGGGGGGATGTCGTCAGCGCCGTCCTCGGGCAGAGCGTGGACGATCTTGCGCAAGTCGCGCACCCGGTGCGGGAAGGACGTGAATCCCATGCCGAAGTCCCAACTCTGGGGCACGTAGTATTGGTTCTTGATGGCGCGGCCTTCATTGCCCAAGGTGTCGTAGTCGTGGCGCGCGTAGCGTGCGAAGGAGTCCATGATGAAAAACCATTGGCGCAGGGGGGCCTTGTCGCCGGTGGTGTCCCATTCCTTCAGCAATGCGGCGGCTTCGTGGAGGATGAGGCCCGTGTTCACGTCGTTATCGGGACGGTCGGGCGTGCGGTACCAATCGAGTTGCCCTTTCAGGCTCATGTGCCAGGTGATGTCTTTGCGGTCGCCGAATCCGTCCTTGCGGTACATGCTCCGCAACGGAATGCTCCGTTGTTGTGCGACGAAGAGGTCCCGGTAGGCGGCGAGGGCCTCGGGGTATTTTCCTTCCTCGTAGAGCGTCAATGCATCCGCGAGTTCCGGTGCGTCCGGATTCAGCAGCGCAAACAACCGGTGGGCGGCGGGCTCGGGGCCATCGTTGGGCGGCAGGACAGGCGGAGCGGGTTTGACCCATGGCCTATCGCTCACCACATCCGATATCGCGGGACAGGCCGGGTCGGAACTGGCCACGCGCATGCCAATGTCGAACATCCGATAGAAGGGGTAGACGAAACTTCGGAACCCGCTTTCCACCAAGTTGTCGAGGGCCACGGAGCCTCCGCGTAGGGTGCGCCAGAGTCCGATGTCGGGTCCGCGTGGATCCCGGAGCGCATCAGGATCGTACGGAGCCTGCCAGCGGTCCCAGCACCATTCGGCGACATTGCCGCTCATGTCGCAGAGGCCGTAGGGGTTGGGTTTCTTCAATCCCACGGGATGGGGGCTGACGTTGTCGTCCAGGGCGCGCCAGAACGTGTGCCACGCGTACTCGTTTTCCTCGGAAGGGATGGTGATGTCGCCCCAGTAGTAGAGGGAGGTCGTTCCTGCGCGGCATGCGAACTCCCACTCCGCTTCCGTGGGTAGGCGGTAGCCGCTGGCGTTCCAGTGGACGCACGCGTTCGACGGGTCGACGCGGCCCGCGCGATAGACGGATTGCCGCGAGGCTTGGGTATAGTACACGGGGGTGCGTCCGGCGAGTTCGCTGACGGCGTTGCAGAACTTCACGGCGTCGTACCACGAAATGTTGGACACGGGATATGACTCGTCGTGGCCGATGCCGGGGGCCATATCGTAGCCCTGGTTGACGGCCCACGCGCGGACGCGGTCGTACTCTCCTTTGGTCAACTCGAAGGCGGAGATGGAGAATCCCGATACGTGGACGGCCGCGCCATCCTCCCGCTGAAGCGAACCGGAGTCGAGCGCTATCATCGCGTCCGATTGGCCGATGGCAAGGGCGGAGCATGCCAGGCAGAGCGACAGCAACATCGGGGGTCTTCTCCTGGCGGCGCGGAGGCTGCTGGAGTGCCGGTCCGGCCGCGGTTAGTTATTGAGACTGTGCAAGGGCGCGGGGATGCGTCCGCCGAAGCCTACGAACCGGTCGGATGCGCCGGGATTGCGCACTTCGATGACATACCCTTCACCGAAGAGTCCACCGAACACGGCGAGGTCACCCACGCCCTTCTCCGGCGCGGGAATGACGCGCACTGCGGTCGTCTTGCGGTTGATGACGCCGATGGCCATCTCGTCGGCGACGATGGCCGCGAGGGTGGAGGCATCGGTATCGCCCGGCACTACGACCATGTCGAGGCCCACCGAACACACGCTGCTCATGGCTTCGAGCTTCTCAAGCTGAAGCGACCCGTCGCGGACGGCCTGCGACAGGGCTTGGTCCTCGCTCACCGGGATGAAGGCGCCCGACAGTCCGCCCACGCTCGACGATGCGAAGAGGCCGCCCTTCTTGACGGCGTCGTTCAACATGGCCACGGCGGCCGTGCTGCCCGGCGCGCCGATACGCGAGATGCCCATGGTCTGAAGGATCTCGCCGACGCTGTCGCCCACGCGCGGGGTGGGTGCTAGGGAGAGATCGACGACGCCGAAGGTCACGCCCAAGCGTTGGGCGACTTCGCGGCCCATCAACTCGCCGACCCGTGTCACGCGGAAGCTGGTGCGTTTGATCTCCTCGGCGATGCGTTCGAGGTCCACATCGTCCCGACCTTCGATGAGGTTTTCGAGGGACCGTTTGATGACGCCAGGACCGCTGACGCCGATGTTGATGACCGTACCGGGTTCGCCCGGCCCGAGAAAGGCGCCCGCCATGAAGGGGTTATCCTCTGGGATATTGGCGAACACGCAGAGTTTGGCCGCGCCAAATCCGTCCTTGTCGCTGGTGCGATCAGCGGCATCTTTGATCTGTCGGCCCATCCAGTTGACTGCGTCCATGTTGATGCCGGCTTTGGTGGAGGCCACATTCACCGACGAGCATACGCGTTGCGTGTTGGCCAGGACTTCGGGGATGGACTCGATGAGGCGGCGGTCGCCGTCGCTGAATCCCTTCTGTACGAGGGCTGTGTATCCGCCGATGACATCGACGCCGACCGCCTCGGCCGTCTCGTCGAGGACCTTCGCCAGCGGCAGGCACACGCCGGCGTCATGCCCTTCGAGGAGTCCCGAAGCCTTGGACACGGCGAGCCGTTTGTTGACGATGGGGATGCCGTATTTCGCGGTGACTTCTTCGCAACACGCCACCAGATCGCCCGCGGCGCTATGGATGCGCGACCGCACCTTGCGCAGCATGCGGCCCGAGTCACCGTCCGCGCATCCCTGGATGTTGATGCCCATGGTGACGGCGCGCACGTCCAGGTTTTCGATCTGGACCATTTCGATGGTGTTGAGGATGTCTTCCGTTGGGATCATGGTACCTACCTCGCCGTGGGCCGCCCGAAGGCTACCGTTTCGTATGCACTTCCAGCGAGTTCGTCGCCGTGAAAATATCCTGATGCTGGAGCGTGATGGTCACGCCCACGTCTTCGGCCGCTTTTTCGAGATCGTAGCGGGCGTCCTTGGGGTCCACGTGGGGAGAGAGGGTCACGTGGAAGATGACAATGAACTTCTCGTTACGCACCTCGTTCCACACGTCTTCTACGTTGATGCCCTTTTCCGCGAAACAGCGCGTCAGCCGCCGTACGATGCCCGCCTTGTCCTCGCCGGCCGCTGTGACTACGAAGGGTTCGCCATCGGTCTGTTTCGGGGGAGGCGCCTCGCCGTAGGGGAGCACCGTGGCAAGGAACTCGCCCGAAGTCTCCAGCGACTCCTTGATGCGCTCGGCCGTCATGTCTTCCGGGAAGGCGCCACAGAGGATCATGGTGAACCAGTCCCAGACGACGGTCTGGCTGAGGGCTTCGAGGTTGGCGCCGAGTTGATACAGGGCCTCCGTCACGTCGGCGATGATGCCTACGCGGTCGCGCGCCACCACGTTCACTACGAATCGGGCTTCGGACTTCATGTGACTTCCCCTCGTTCCCATGCATACCCGTGAAGGATAGTAGACGATACCAACGCCGGTCCGTCAGTGCAACAGGCGGCCTAAGAAGTACTGCCTCGCCACGCGTGGGCCGCGAAAAGACCTGGGACAGTCCCGTCTGCGTCCGCCTGCGGCGGACTCCGCTTGGTACAGTCCCGGTCTTTCGCTAGCGCCCGTCCGTCAGTGCAACAGGCCGTGGATCGCTACGCCCCTTCGACGAACACGATCCGGGCGGATTCCCCGGGGACTTCCAGGGCCAGGCTCTCGTTGGCTTTCGCATTGTGTGCGCTGCCGGTCTCGGGGTCCCACACGGACACCCGGTCGCCGGTGGGGAACGTGAGAGTGCCCGCCGCCGGCGTCGCCGCGGGGTTGGCCACCAGAATCATGTCCCGGCCTGGCTCGCGGCGGTGCAGGACGCGGACGCCGTCGGGTCCGGACCATGAGACGACGGGAGGGACACGGTTCGCCATCCATTGCACTGCGTCGGAGAACACGGCCAAGTCCGGGACGTGCAGGACGCGGTCCGGGTGCCGCTCCGCCAGTGTGGCCATACGCTGGTGCAGGCTTGGGTCGTCGCCTTTCGTCGGGCTTTGGCACGGCAGGGCACCCACGAACACCACGTGACCGCCTGCTGATACGAGCTTCTCGATGCCTGCCTCGGCCGCGACGCTCAACATGCGCGCTTCCGGCACTACGAGGACGGGGAATCGTTCGTCGGCGAGGTGCAACGCGCCGTCGCGGATGTCGGCCTCCGGAAAGAGTGCTTCATCCAGACAGTCGAAATCGCGTTGGGCCTTTGACAGTGCGTGGCACGTGTCGCGGAAGAGCCGGTCAATGTGGGCGGCGTCCGGGTTGCAGTCGATATAGCGTGCGAAGCGTCCGCCGTTCGGCGGCGTGTAGGCCGCCCACACGCTTGCCTCGGGCACGAGCACCGCCACGTCGGCCACATGCCGTCCACGGCGCGCCACCAGCGCGAGTCGTCCCGCGAAATCCGAGAAGGCCGCGTAGTCTTCGGCGGACAGGCTACTCTGAATGCTGTAGGTGGTCATATGGGTGATGCCCTGGGCGAACTGCCAGGCCGTGACGCCCAGTACCTGCCGCAACGTCCGTTTCTTGCCCAGTGCGAAACTCTCGGTGAACACACCGGCCTTGCCTCGAAGGTGCGCCACCGACGACGCCAGTTTGTTCGATGCGTCCTCGGGCACGGGGAACCGTCCGGCTTCCCATCCCGCCATGGTGTGGTAGGGGTGGCCGAACAGGAGATCGACGCCCGGCAGGTCCATGCGGGCCCAGTTCTTCATGGCGCTGCCGCTGAACATGACATGAAGCAGGAGCGACTCTTCGAGCAGCATGTGGCCGCTCGAATAGGTCCCGTGGTCGTGACACCACTCCTCGATGCGTCCGTAGAAGTTGGCTGCGCAAATGTCGCTCTGCACGTCGTAGAAGTCGTACCGGTACTTGGCGGTCTTCGGTCCCACATCGGAGAAGAGGGCGGGCAGCACTGTGCGGAGGTCGTAGCCTTTCTTGGCCCTGAACGCTTCGGGCAGTTCGTCGCACCACTGGACCGCGGGCATGCAGTCGGGGTGCCCCGCCGACCAGTTTTCGGCGCTCCCGAACTGGGGTTCGTCCGTGAAGAAGGCGTAGACGTCGGAAAGCTGGTCGCCGAGTTCGCGCGCATATCGGTCGTGGGTTAACGACACGAAGCGGGCCATGGCGTCGCGGTTCAGGAGGTTCACGTTGCGGCGGTGGATGTTGTGGCGTTTCCACGTGTCGGGGAAGTAGCGTTCGATGACGCACAGCACCCAGTCCTTGTCAGGCGCGCTCCATGCGAAGGAGGCGTCCGCCACTCGGTCCGTCATGTCGACGGCGTCCTTCAGTGAAAGCCGGTTGTCCTTCATGGGCACGGCCCAGCAGGCATAGATATCGCCGTGCTCGGGGACAACAGTCTTGAAGGTGCCCCCGTCGGTCCGCACCAGGCGGCATCCCAGCACCTCGACCATGTATTCGGGATGCCCCATGAGTACCCGGCCGCCCGCGCTGGCACTGGGGTAGGCCAATTCATCGTAGACCCACACCTCGCCGTCCCGCGCGCGGACGTCGCGGACGGCGCGGCGAAGCCGGTCGAACTGAGCCGGGTCGTCGAGGTAGGTGGTGTTTACGTGGTCTTCGTCGCCCTTCTGTTGCGCGCCCGGTGCGACGCCCACGTCCAGCACCGTGCCGCCCGAACGCCGTTCGTCGAGCCAGTCCAGCAAACGCGGATTGTTAAGCACGCCGCCGTGGGTGATGATGACCGGTCGATAGGCTTTGCCGGGGTTCGCGAATTGGGTGCGCAGGTCCACGGTTTCGGCTCCCGCCGCGCTGAAGGCGGCAATGAGGACGGTCGTGAATGCGTAGCTGGCGTGCCGTGGCGATGACTTGCGTTGCATGTGTGTCACTGAAGCGTCTCCTCGTTGAACGATAGTGTAGCGGGAGGGGCGGGGGATTTCCCACTGGCTGGAATCGTCGTTGGCGGGTTGACATATCGCCACAGCAAAGTGTACACTGCATGTGTACACTTGGGAAATGGGAGACAACACCAATGAAGGCATCAATGCTCGATTTCAGGCGACGAGGGCGAGAGATTATCGAGGCGCTTGAACGCGGCGAAAGCGTTACGTTGACGTACCGGGGGCGCGAAGTGGCGGAGGCGGTTCCCTCCTCGCCTTCTTCGCTCTCGGGCGAAGCAACCGAGCATCCCGCCTTCGGTCTCTGGGGCGACTGCATCGACGAGTCGCCTTCGGATGTGGTGCGCCGTATCCGCAAAGGGCGGGTCGATGCTGTTTGACACAGATGTGCTCATCTGGTTTCTGCGTGGCAACCGTCGTGCGGCAGACGTGATCCAGCGCGCAGAGAAGCGTGTTGTGTCCGTCGTCACGTACATGGAATTGCTGCAAGGCGCGCGCGACAAGCCTGAGCAGCGTGCCATTCGTGCCTTCCTCAAAGACATGGGCTTCCGAATTCTGCCTCTCAGTGAGGACGTCGGCACCCGAGCCAGTGTCTATATGGAGGAGTACGGACTGAGAGTTCACTTGTGCATGGCCGACGCGCTTCTGGCCGCAACGGCTACCGTTCATCAACTGCCCCTTCTCACCGGAAACGCCAAACACTATCGTCCCATCCAAGAAGTCGATCTCAAGGTCTTCCGTCCGAACTGAATCGAACCTGAGTTGCGCAGTTTGCGCCCGCGTTTCCTACCCCAAATGAGATAGGCCAAGCGGATATCGGGCATCCTCAAGCGCCTCGTCCATTCACTACTTTCCTCGTAAGCACCCCCGCAACAACGCATTAACCACGAGCAGGCACCTTGGCATGGGTCATGCATTGCGTAAAGCAATTGACGGTCCAATTAGGAGAAGTGCTATGAAGTCGATGCATAGGCATCTTTGGAAAGGCGCGGCCGTACTGATGGCCGTTGCCGCGATATTCGCGATTCAGGCGGCAATTGCGCCCGCACCTTCGGCCGAAGGCGCGCAGGGCGACGTGCCGGTTGCGGCGTTGAGCGACATGAACCGGGCCTTCGTGGCGATCGCGAAGAGCGCGTCCCCGGCGGTGGTGTCTGTGCGTGTTGAGAAGGAGGCCCCGGCCAGACGCCAGTTCAACGGCGGGCATGGGATGCCGAACGACCTGTTCGAGCGTTTCTTCGGTGGGCAGATGCCACAGCAGGGGCCCCAACGCCGAATGCC
>JAAEQP010000313.1 GCA_024231375.1 bacterium
GAACTGGAGGCGCACGGGCGTATCCGCGGGCGGTGTGTCGTGTTCTTTCCAGGATGCCGCGTGCCGGACCGAGTCGCCGGTCACGACGCGGGCTTCGTCATGACCATAGCCAGGAAGCGGCGTGCCCGACGCGTCGAGCACGGCCACGGTGAGCGCGCCGTCTACCTTTGCGTTGACCGTGAGATGGCCACCGGATAGCGTGAGTGGCACGGTCTCGACCGTGCCAGGCGTCTCGGCGGCATCCAATGACACAAATCCGTCCAACCGCCATTTCGCCAAGGCGATGGTGATGCGCTTCTCCGGCACGAACCCACCGTGTCCCGTCGTGATGGCCGTGTAGTAGAACCACATTTCGTCGTCGACGATGACGGGCGTGTTCGACACACCGAGGATGCAGCCCGCGTCGTACGCGTGCGGGCCATTGGGAATGATGGGCGAGCGGTCTTCGCAGCGTTCCCAGTCGCGGCCGTCGCGGCTATGCACCAACTGCACGTCGATGGGGCCGTCATGGCTGCTCTGGATCGGACCTTCCCGGTCCGGCGGTCCGGTGTAGCGGAAATGGGTCACCATTCCGAGGAACTGGTTGCCATAAGGGAAGGCGGTCATGTTGTAGAACTGGCCGAACTGGCCGCCTTCGGCCTGTACCTGCGCGTCGTCCACTTCGTCCGGCGCCATCACCAACACTTGCTTTGACCAATGCTCAAGGTCCTTGCTGGTGGACAGGTATACCAAGCGTCGCTTGTGGCCCCGATTCTCCCGGTACAGCTTGTGAAACGCTAGGTATTCGCCGGTTTTTGCGTCGTAGGCGAGGGTGCATGTGTCGCCGCCTGTGAACAGGGGGACGTCGGACACGTTCCGCCAGTTCAGACCATCGGACGACCATGCGAACCAATATCCTTTGCCAGAGCCGATCATCGCGTAGCGGTGGGCAGGATCTTGCGAATCGGGCACGCACACGATACTTGGGCTATGGCTGCGCGAGTGGACAATGTTGTTCCCCGGCCATTCGTCCTGCATATGAATGCCCAGATCGGGCCGGGTCCAGTGGATGCCGTCGTCCGACGTGGCAAACAGCACAAGGGCCAGTCGGTTGTACCACATGCGGAACTGGCCGGTGTCCGCGTCGCGGAGGATGGTGCCGTACACGTAGAGGCGTTGGTCGTCACCATCCTGTTCCCAGGGGGCTTCGGGTTCCAGGACCGGTTGCGGCAACTTCTCGCATGCGTGGGCGCGCCGGGTAACGTCGGCCTTGGTAGCGAGTAGCGCGTCGTCAACGAACAATTGCGGTTCGGACCCGATGGCATGCGGCGGGGCGGCCTGAGCGTGTGCGTGAACGCAGCAGACGGCAAGTAGGCACGACACGACCGCAAGCATGGACTGGGTGTTCATTCCGATCCCCCGGTTGAATTCTAATGAAGGCATCGTAGCACGTGGGGCCCAAGCACCAGCAAACCGATGACGACTGACCCGATAGCCGAGATGAGCACCGCGCCGGCAGCCACGTCTTTGGCATGTTTCACCAAGGGGTGGAACTCCGGCGATGCCGCATCGGCAAGAAACTCGAAGGCCGTGTTCAGGGCTTCGGCCGTCCAGACGGCGACAACGGCCAGGACGATCCAACACCATTCCGCCGGGGACAGTCCAAGCGCAAAGCCCGTCGTCGCCACGGCGACGGTGGCGAAGGCATGAACCCATGCGTTGTGCTGAGACTTCAACATGGTCCATATGCCAATGACCGCGAACTTGACGCTACGGATGCGTCCGGTGAAGCGGAATGGCCTGGTCATAGGGCGAATACTCCACGGTGACGGGAATCGGGGACAGTGGGGCTGTTGAAAAAGTCTCAGCCGTGGCGCGTAGCCCGCGAAAAGACCTGGGACAGTCCCGTC
>JAAEQP010000314.1 GCA_024231375.1 bacterium
GCCATGTGCTCGCACCAGAACGCGTTCTGACAGCGCATCCCGCCGTTGCCGTGTGAGAACACAATCAGCGGATACAGGCCGTCGCGCACCCGCGCATCGCGCACGGCGAAGTTTTTGAAGGTGGTGTCGATCTTGGACAGATCGACCTGGAAGCCCAGCCCGAGCGCCGCGATCAGTTCGGGGCTGCGTCCGCTCAGAAAGAAGTCCGAGAACTTGTTCTTGGGAAGCGTCTTGGCGTCGTCTACGGCCGGATACCAAATCTCCGTCATCAGGGCGCGCGGCCCTTCGAGCGTGGCATCGGTGCGGCTGTGGTCCACGAGCAGCATGGTAGTGACGCCGACGGGAAGAGCCCCGGGTTTTGCGGGGTCGGGCAAGTCACTCGGCGCGGCACATGCGGCCGTCGAAATGGCGAGACAAGCAACGCAGACAATGGTCCGGAAAGGTGAGACACGACCCATGAGAATGTCCTCCGAGTGGTTGCGGTGTTTGGCCCATTGTAGCGATGGCCACGGGGGTTTGCCACCCACGCGACAAGCGTAACTTGAAATGCGGACGCGATCTCCGGAAAATGCAAGTCATGCTCATCTTCGCTCACTGGTCTTGGCGGGCGAAGGTGTTAAGCTTGAACGTTTTCCGCGATTCGGTGGCTTCGGAGGGCTGCAAGGGGTATGTGCAGTGCCCGCCGCGACGTGTCGCCGCCGACATGGGGATAAGTGGAGGACTCTCGTCTATGGAACCGACCGTCCCACCTGTGGAACTGAAGCACGCGACCGTCGAACGTCTGATGCACTACTACCATTTCATCTCTGAACAGGTGGAGACGTCCGGCACCGAGACAGTGACCAGCGGGGAAATCGCCAAGCTGGTGCGCATGGACGACACATTGGTGAGGAAGGATCTCGCCGCCATTGGCGTGCGCGGTCTTCCGCGCGTGGGGTTCCGGTGCGCGGCGGTGGTGAACGCCATCCACGATGTGCTGGGCTTCGGGCGCAAGTACCGGGGCGTCATCATCGGCGTGGGCCGGATGGGCAGCGCCATGGCGTCCTACAAAGGATTCGCCAAATACGGACTCGAAGTCTGCGCCTTGTTCGACTTGGACCCGTTCAAGATGGGACTCGTGGGCGGCGGAAACGAAATCCTGCCCTTGTCGAAACTGCCCGAGGTGGTGCGCGATCAGGATGTGAGCGTGGCCATTCTTACCGTGCCGGCCGAAGCGGCACAGGAAGTGGCCGATGCGGCCGTGGCCGCGGGCGTCAAGGCCTTGTGGAACTTCGCCAGCACAAGTCTGAGCGTTCCGGACGGGGTGTTTGTTCGCCACGAGCACATCTCGGTGGGGCTGGCCGAACTCAGTTATCTCCTGAAACAGAGTTCGGACACCGCGTAGCGACCGGGCCTATCCATCCCGCCGCGGCAACGCAACCATGTTCAGGGAGGAATGTGCCGTGAAACGAGTGTGCGTGTATCTTGGATCGAATCCGGGCAGACGGCCCGAGTATGCCGACATGGCCCGCGCCTTGGCCCAAGCGTTGGCCGTTCGCGAAACGGACCTCGTATACGGCGGATCCAAGCGCGGACTGATGAAGGTCCTCGCCGACACCATGCTCAACGCGGGACGAGGTGTCGTTGGCGTCATCCCCAGATTCATGGCCGATCTCGACGTGCAACACGATGGACTCACCGAGTTGCATGTGGTGGACACCATGCACGAACGCAAAGCGCTGATGGTGGACTTGGCGGACGGATTCATCGCCCTGCCGGGCGGGTTTGGCACGTTCGAGGAGTTGTTCGAAGCCTTGGCGTGGCAGCAACTGGAACTCCACGCGAAACCCTGCGGTCTCCTCAACGTGTGCGGGTATTTCGACGCGCTCAACGCGTTTCTGGATCACGCCGTCTCGGAGCATCTCCTCATGCGCGAACACCGCGACGCCGTGCTCTGCGCGGACGACCCGGACGCCCTGATCGACCTGATGACGGCCTATCGCGCCCCCGCCACGCCCAAGTGGGTCGAGGGGTAGTCGGCCCATTGACGCCGTGGACGCCAAAGGCTAGACTCAGTGACGGGTTGCCTGTGAAGCGCGGTTCAAGGGTGGAGGTATGCCATGCTTTGGGACGGAGAACAGTACGGGACCGGGGTCCCGGACGTTGACCAGCATCATCGCGAGTTGTTCGATCACCTGAACCAGCTCTTGGAGGATTTGCGCGATCAGGAAGGCCGCGGAGTACTCGCTGGGATGCTGGAGTTCCTGGAGGACTACTGTGATCGGCATTTTCCCGTCGAGGAGGCTGCCATGGCGCGCGCCAACGCTCCCACCAAGGAAGAGAACATGGCAGCCCACAAGCAATTCCGGGAGTGGCTGGCCGGGTTCAAGGATCGGTTTGATCGTGAAGAAACGACGCAGGAGGAGAACCGGGCGTTCGTATATGCCAATGTGGACTGGTGGCGCGACCATGTGCAGGGCGTCGATTCGTCGTTGCGGCTGAAGTCGCGGAAGACGCTACATTCGTCGAAACGGGAGCCCAACTGAGACAAGACGGCAGGCGGGCTTGGTCGCTAGCGCGCATCCCGCCCGCATAGCGTTCGATTAACGGGAGCCGCTTCACGTGCAGAGAATGGGAACCCGCCTCTCGGCAGGCTCTTTGGGCTGCCAATGCCTGATACTGACGCTGCTCGTCTGCGGGTGTGCCGTGTCGCCTGTGACGAACGACCGGCTTCAACGCTTCGACCCCAACAGCGGCTATCGTCTGCGGAATCTTGAATCCGCGGAAGACAACAGCGACAGTCTGCTCGTGATTCTGACGTTCTCGGGAGGCGGCACTCGGGCCGCCTCGCTCGCCTACGGTGTTCTTGAGTCGCTACGCGACACGCCCATCCAGTGGGACGGAACTGAACGATCGCTGCTTGACGAGGTGGACCTCATCGCATCGGTTTCCGGTGGCAGTCTGACGGCGGCCTACTTCGGCCTGTTCGGCGAACGCATATTCGAGGACTTCCCGGACAAGGTCCTCTACCGGAACATCCAGGGCGGCCTCATCAAACAGATCCTGTCTCCCGTGGCGACAGTGAAGATGGCGTCGCCGCTCTTCACGCGGACCGATATTCTGGCCAGCGATTTCGACCGCGCCGTATTTGGGAAAGCCACCTACGGGGACATCATCAAACGCGGGCAACGCCCCTACATCATCGTGAATGCCACGGACATCACCCAGGGCAGCCGGTTCGAGTTCACACAGGATCAGTTTGACCATCTCTATTCCGATCTGGCGTCGTACAGGATTGCCCACGCCGTGGCTGCATCGGCGGCGTACCCCGGCGCCTTCCCCCCCGTGACGCTGCGCAACTACCGCCGGGAACCGGACTACGTGCTACCCGACTGGGCGCGGAAGGCGCTCGATGACGGAGATGCGAGCGGCTTCCGCTACCGGCAGGCGCGAAGCATCGCAAACTACGGCGAATCCGAACGATCCTTCATCCACCTGACGGACGGTGGCGTAGCCGACAACCTGGGCCTGCTCCCCGTGATCCATATGTTGCGTCAACTGGATTCGGACGACGCGCAGATGCGCGATGAACTGCTGGACCGCGCACGCAAGGTCCTCATCATCACGGTGAACGCCGAGGTGAAAGCCCCCCGCCTATGGGACATGACCCCGACACCCTTGGGGCTGATCGATACGCTGTTCGCGGCGGGCACGACGCCCATCAGCAACTTCACCTTGGCCGAAATCGAGTACATCCGCCTGCTCATCGAGAACCATCGGCTCCAGAACGCGGTTGCGGACCTTCACGGAGGCCCGGAATACCGCCATACGCCGGATACGCACTTCGTGGAAGTGAGCTTCGACTATGTGTCCGATTCCGCGGAGCGGGCAGCGTTGAACGAGATCCCCACCAGTTTCAAGCTGAAACGCGAGGAAGTCGACCGCGTGCGCGCGGCCGCGGACGGCGTGCTGCGGGATCACGCCGGTTTTCAGGCGTTCCTGGATGATGTGGCAAATTCGGCGCCCAGTGCGGATGGGAATGCCCTGAGAGAAAACGCAGATGATTCCCGTTGATCTTCCTGACGTCCTCTCAATGCCTTCCCCCCTTCTTCCCACATAGGAAATCTCACCCAGCAA
>JAAEQP010000315.1 GCA_024231375.1 bacterium
GGGGGTCAACGGCGGCGCCAGCTACTTCGCCAGTCTCCACCACACCATGAAAGACGCGCAACTCAAACACGGCCGGGCGGCCGTTCACGAGAGCATGGTAGGCATCGGCACCCTGGTTGGATGCACGGCCTTCGGCCTCTTGGCGGCACAGTATGGCACGACATGGCCGCTCATCTTCACGCCCGCCTTCGTGTTTGTCGGCCTTGTGTTCCAGGGAGCGCTGTTGCAGTATGTGAGACATCGTGAAAGATGCAGCCTTGAGGTACGCGTCTAAGCAAGAGCGATTCCGGGGGAACCAATGACGGACATCAAGACCTCGACCACCACGCTGGGATGTCCCGCATGGGACTTGGCCACCATCGTGTCGAATCTGTCAACCTACGGTTACGACGCGGTCGATTTTCGCGGCGTTGGCGACGAGATCGACGTGACGAAGCTGGCCGCCTTCACCACGGGCCTCGGCGAGACTCGGCGCATGTTGGACGACGTCGGGTTGGCGGCGAGCTGCGTTTCGTCGTCCATTCGCGTGTGCGACGCCCAAGCTCGGGACGCAAGCCTCGAGGAAGCCCGCAGAACCATTCCAGTCGCCCTTGGATTGGGAGCGCCGTCGGTCCGCGTATTCGGAGGGGGCGATGTGGAGGCCTCCAGCCGGGACGATCTGGCAAAGGTAGGTGCGGAAACGGTGTCGGCGTTGCTGGCGTTGGACGGCGCCGGCCAGATTCAATGGTGTTTTGAGACGCACGACCACTGGATCGTGGCGCGCGACGTGAACCTGCTGCTGGACGCGGTGCAGGCGGAGAACTTCGGCGTGGTCTGGGACGTGGGCCACACCACCCGCGTCGGTGACGAAGACCCTGCACAGTCGTGGGCGGCCTACGGATCGCGCGTGTTCAACACGCATTTCAAAGACGCCGTCTACGATCCCTACTACCCACCGAAGATGGATGACGGGTGGCACTACGTGCCGTTGGGCGAGGGGACGCTGCCGTTGGCGGAGGCGGTGCATCTTCTTCGGGACAATGGGTACAGCGGATACCTTACGCTCGAACACGAGAAGCGCTGGCACGGCGAACTGGCTGAGCCTGAGTCCGCCTTTCCTCAGGCCCTTGGCTGGTTCCGGGAGGCGCTTGCCGGTTGAGTAGACGGTTGCGGAGAATCCCTCGTTGGGATGGCGTTGAAGCGAGACGGGAAGTGCGCTACGCTAGAGCATCCGGCGCATTCTGCGCGGCTGTGGACAACCGGAGGTGAGCGGAGTGCCGTATCGAACCCTTGTGAGGCGGGTAGGCGACGCGGTCCGGCTGGCGGACGTGATCCAGGTGTTGGTACGCCACGGATTCGCGGACATGATTCGGCGGATGGGATTGTATGAGGGACTGCCCGCAAAGGTGCTGCGCCGGCTGCACCTTATCGAGCAGGCGGGCGACCGGCGCGAGACCCGCGGCACCCGGCTCCGTTCGGCGCTCATCGAGCTCGGTCCCACCTTCGTGAAATTTGGGCAAATCCTCAGCACCCGCCCGGACCTCGTTGGGAAAGAAATCTGCGACGACCTCAGCGAATTGCAGGATCGTGTGACCGCGGTGCCCTTCGAGAAGATCAAGCCGGTCATCGTGGAGGCGCTGGGCGAGGACCCCGAGAGCCTGTTCGAGGAATTCGGTACGCAACCCGTGGCAGCGGCGTCCTTGAGCCAGGTGTACAAGGCGACCTTGCGCGACGGTCGGGACGTGGCGGTGAAGGTGCAGCGGCCGGGCATCCGGCGCGTGATCGAATCGGATCTGAGTTTGATGCGGGGGATCGCGGAGTGGGTGTCCGAGCACGTACACGATCTGGATTGGATGGACCCCGTTGGGACGGTGGACGAGTTCGAGCGGTCGATCCTGCGGGAACTCGATTTCACGGTGGAAGCGCGGATCATCGAGCGGTTTCGTGAGAACTTCAAGGACGACGAGGGGGTGTTCATCCCCCAGATATACGGGGACCTGTCGGATCGTACGGTGCTCACCATGGACTGGATAGACGGCGTGCGCCTGGATGCCGTGGACCAGTTCGAGGAGCGGCACTGCGACGCGAAACTGGTGGCGGCCCGCGGCAGCGACACGTTGTGCCGGCAGATCTTCGTGCACAACCTGTTCCATGCCGATCCCCATCCCGGCAACATCTTCGTCATGCGCCACAACCGGATCGCGTTCTTGGACTACGGAATGGTGGGGCATTTGGAACGGACAGACGCCCTGGCCATTGCGGACTTGATTCGGTCCATCTTGCGCCAGGACGCGAGCGCGTGCGTTCAAGCGTTGCTGAGCTTCACGTCGTCGGCGGCGGAGGTGGACAATCCGGAAGCCCTGGAGCATGAGGTGGCGGACTACGTCGCCTTTGAGGCCCAGGCCCTGGTGAGTGGCGGTGAAGTGGGGAAGGCGGTCGACCAGATCACGACCATCTTGCGTAGGCACAAGCTGCAACTGGCGCCTCGGTTCTCGTTGTTGCTGAAGGCGTTGGCGACGGTGGAGTCCACCGGGAAGACCCTCGACCCTGAACTCGATATCGTTCCGATTATCCAGCCGTATGTGGAACGGATTGTGACGGAACGGTTCTCGCCGGCGTCGTTGCTGCAGGAAGGGCACCAGAATCTAATCGCACTGCTGCGGATGGGGCGCGACATTCCGAACGACGTGCGCCAA
>JAAEQP010000316.1 GCA_024231375.1 bacterium
GGGCTGCACGTCGTAGTGGCCGTAGACGAGCACCGTCGGCTTGTCCGGCGCGTTCAGCCATTCCGCATACACCACGGGATGTCCCGCCGTAGCGATGACTTCGGCGCGATGCATGCCCACGGCCGCCAACCGGTCCGCAAGCCAATGGGCCACCTGCTCCACATCCGCCTTATGCTCCGGCAGCGTGGAAATACTCGGCATGGCGAGGAACTCCGTCAATTCCTCGATGTATTGGTCGTGGCTGGCGCGGACGAATTCGATGGCGGCGTCGACGTTGGACATGGGTTCTCCTCCCGCGTAGGGGCTACGGTTCGAGCGCCTACTATACCGCACGCGCCGGAGAGGAAGCCATCGCAGGTGAGAGCCGTGACGAGGCTAGGAGAACAGCTCGGCGTTCAGCACATACTGGACGTCCAATGCATCCACCGCGCCGTTGCCGTCGATGTCGCAGTCGTAGGCGACCGTGTGCCCGAGGGCGGCGTTCACGACCAACTGCACGTCCAGTGAATTCACCGCGCCGTCGTTGTTTACATCCGCGTCGTAGGGAGAAGGGGTGAGCGCTACGTCGACGCGTGTAGCCGCCCCCGCCACAACGACCACGTCGGTCAGGGTGACCGGTATGTAGCCGGGCGCGGAGACCATCAGGGTGTAGGTGCCCGGCAAGAGCATGCGATAGTAGTCGCCCACGTCGGCATCGGTGAAGACCGGATGCGCATTGCCGGCAACGGACACCTTGGCCCATACGGGGACGCTTGTGGAAGCATTGGTCACAACGCCACGCACCCCGATATGCACGGCCTCCATGTAGCTGAGCATCGATTCTTCGTTCTCAGTCCAGTACTGGGGCAACAGGCTTTCGGAAGGGGTCTTCGTGTTCGACAGTTCGAGGGTCACCTCGTTGCAACTTGCGTAGCGGTAGTTCCAATCCTGCATGCCGCCATACATGGCATACCATCGAGACCCGTTCGTGATGCCGTCCGTGAACGCGGGATTGTTCCACATGGGCGTGTTGTGAACCGAATAGCGCAGGGACACGTCCTCGAAGAGCAGATCGTCGGGCGAGGGGGCATCCAAGCCCGACCCCACGCCGTCCTCGTCGTAGGGGTAGTTCACGACCAGGGCGCCCGTGTGAAGGTTGGCCGACAAGACGAAGCTGTTGTCCGCCGTCCACTCCATCACGCGTGCGACCTCGGGTGGCCGTCCATCCGCATGCAACGGTTCGCCGTCGAACATGTTCCCAGTATAGGCGCTGGGGTACGACGGAAACGTCCGGTTCAAATCCTGGTTCTGGGCGTTCAACCGCCATTGGATGGCGTGTCCGTCCGGGTTCATGAGCGGCACGATCCAGATGTGCGTTTCGTCTACCAGGTCGGTGATTCGCTGGTCCGTGCCGTAGTCGGTCAGGAGCCGATCTACTAGATACAGGCACATCTCCAGACCTAGCGGTTCGTCGCCGTGCATGGTGGATACGTACTTGAACTCGGGCTCGTCTTCTTCCACATCCGGATTGTCCGAGATCACCAGGGCCCACAGCTCTCGTCCCTCGACGGACTGACCGATGGAGACCAACCGGCAGATGTCCGCGTTTTCGGACTGACCGGCCCCGTACGCGGTCGCATAGTCCTGAAGCATGGCCGTCATGGACGCGTAATCGTGGTACACGCCCAGGGCCTTGGAGAAGCGTTTAGGGACGAACGGCCCCGAAGGCTGACGCGCCACCACGGTGGGTATGTATCCGTCGCGGCGCAGGGCCGCGAGTTGCGCGTCGGTCACGTACAAGGTGACTTGGTCGTCGCGCACGTGGGCCACGAGGTATCCGGCCGCGGTGAGACGGTCCACCTCGGCGCGTTCCGCGATCGGAAGCTCCACAACGGTCATGACTGGGACGTCTGGGAGAATCCCCGCGTCGGACGGGGCGACCGTGACACCCAGCGCAACGCACAGAACCAGCGCCGTGGCAACCGCATTCCGCGGCCACCCGGCCGTGAAACCGGGTCCTTCGCGCCGTTGGTCTGTGGCGTGTCGTTTGGGCACAGTTCTCCCTCGCGGTGGTGACCTCTTATTATACCGGAACAGGGGCAGGACGTTTCGGAACGCCGCGGAAGGAACCGCGCCCCAGCGAAAACAGAACAGGGGCGCGGCCAAAGCCGCGCCCCTGCAGATGTCTTCTGAGCTATTGGGGTTACACCCAGTCGAGGGTGTCGACAATACGCCCCAGCGCCCGTTCCGTGTCCTTGGAATTGCCGCACTCGAACGTCACGAACCCGTCGTAACGTTTCTTGGCGTAGCCTTCTTCGTAGATGGCCTTGAACACGTTGCGATAGTTGATCTCGCCCGTGCCCGGCTCCTGACGGCCCGGATTGTCGCCGATGTGGATGTGTCCAATCTGCTCGATGTTTTCGGTCAGATTGCGGATAACGTTGCCTTCCGTGATCTGCTGGTGATACACGTCAAACAGCATCTTCACGTTCGGGCTACCCACTTCCTCCAACAAACGCATGGTCTGGTCGGTGCGCGTGAGGAAGTAGCCCGCATGGTTCACGAGAACGTTCAGGGCCTCCATCACGATCACGACGTTGTTTTCTTCGGCGATCGGCGCCAAGCGCTTCAGACAGGTGACCGAGTTCTTGAACATCTCCTCGTCGGACATGCCCGGCACCACGTTGCCCGTTAGACCGCAAAGAGCCTTAATGCCGAGCGGCTTCGCGATCTTCAGCCGCTCCTGCAACTTGGCTTCGACTCTGTCGTGGTCGGCCGTGCGGACCATGAAACCTTCCGAGATCTCGCCCGCGCCGCCGATGCAGCTCAACTGCAGTCCATACTTGTCCTGCAACTGCTTGAGTTCGGCCACGGGCGCCTTGGGATTCAAGTCTTCCCAGCCCGGCGCGCCAAGCTCCGCAATGGCGGCAAGCCGTTCTTCGTAGGACCCTTTGAACCATCCCGGCGGCAACGAAAACCGAAGAGGCACATCCTTGAACGCACCCCGCAAGGCTTTCGGCACTTTCCACTGGGCGGCGGCCGCCGAACTCATGATGGACACTCCGCCCGCCGTGGCGGCGGCAGAGGTAAGAAATGTGCGTCGATTCATGGTCGACTCCTCCTGTTCTCAGGTCGCATCTACTTCTTGACTTCGGGGCGCGGAACGTCCCCGAGCGGATACTCGAGATCGAAACTCCACACGTCCGGCACAAGGTTCAGGTCCGAGTTCAGGGCGTCGTCCCACTTCAAACTCTTGCCGGTGTGCGCCGACATGCGCCCCATGATGGCCGTGAGCGTGCTTTCGGCTACGCGGACGCCTTCGTGCAGGTACGGGCCCGTGCCCATGATGCTGTTCACGAGGTCGACATGCTCCTGGACGTAGGGGTTCATGCCCCGTTCGCCCATGTCCATGCATCGGCTGGTGCCCTTGCTGCCGTAGGCTTCCTCGAACACGCCGCCGTGGGAGCCCTTCGGCCAGTGCCGCGAGAAGCTGAAGACGTGTACGCCACCCGGATAGGTGTAGTCGCAGGAATAGGTGTCCCACAGGTCGCCGTACAGTTCCTTGTCTTCGTACTGCTTCCACGCGCGGCCGCCCGACGCGAACACTTCCTCGGGATGGCTGTCGAGCACCCAGTTGGCTACGTCGAGGTTGTGGATGTGCTGCTCGACGATGTTGTCGCCGCAGACCCAGCAGTAGGCGTACCAATTCCGTACGCGGTACGAGAAATCGCTCTCGCCCGGCTTCCGTTCACGCGTGAAGGGCAGGCCGCCGCACCAGTACACGCGCATGGCGTTCACGTCGCCAATGGCGCCGTCCTGAATCTTCTTGACGGTCTCAACGTATTCCTTCTGGTGGCGCCGTTGCGTGCCGCCTACCATGGACAAGCCCATGTCCTTGTGCTTCTTCGAAGCGTCGATGCACATGCGCACACCGGTCGGGTCCACCGCAAAGGGCTTCTCGGAGAAGATGTGTTTCTTGGCTTCGACCGCGGCGGCGATGTGCTTCGGCCGCGAGTAGGGCAGGGTTCCCTCAATCAGGATGTCGATGTCGGTCGCAAGGATCTTCTTGTAGGCGTCAAGGCCAACGAAGCACTGCTCGTCCGTGACCGCGCACTGATCCGCGAACTGCTTCTCGACGCTCTTGCGGGTCGCCTTCACCTTGGGCTCGAACAGATCGGCCAACGCGGTGACCTGCACGTTCTTGTTGCCCGTGAGGTGGTCGCGCAACGCGCCCGACCCGCGACTACCACAACCCAGCAGCCCGACCTTCAATGTGTCGACGTTCTTGTTCTGCGCGGCAGCGCCTTTCGACGAAAGGATCGCGAACCCGGCTGCAGCCGTTGTTTTCGCGAAATTGCGTCGCGAGAAACCCTTCTTTTCGTTCTCTTTCATGAATCCTCTCCTACGTCTTTCTTGTGAATTCGTTTCGCCGGCGTGCACACAGGCCTTCCTGGCCGGCCCTCGGGTCGGGACACGCCCAGGTGCGCAACACAAGTTGGTAGCATACACAGGACAGGGCTTGCGCTCAAGTGGGATATCTGGTCAGGGAAATCGAGGAAAGGTCCAGGCACGTGTCCAAGATTCTCGTCCGGGGACGCTCAATGGATCGCCAAAATGGTCAGTGGATGAATTGACTGCACAGATTGCCTCGACCATACTGCCTCAACCCCGTCGGCGGCGGTCTCGGGTGGGTTCATATGAGAAATCTCGGCTAGGAGGAAGTCATGCAGGTTCAGGCAACGTATAGCGAGGCGTCGGCGCGGAAGTTTCCGGAGCAGGCGGCGATTATCGTGGCGAAGGATGAGGAGGGGAAGCATAATCCGTTCACCGTCGGGTGGATTATGCCGGTGTCGATGGATCCGCCCATGTGGGCGTTCTGTGCGGCGCGGGAGCGGTACACACTGGAGGCGATACGATTATCGAAGTCGTTTGTCATCAGCTTTCCTTCGAGCGAGATGGCGGAGGCCGCGAGTTTCTTTGGGAGCCATTCGGGGCGTGATATGGACAAGTTGAAAGAGTTCGGGGCAGAGGTGGAGCCGGCGACGAAGATCGACAGTGTGTTGTTTCGGGATGCAGTGGCGAATTTCGAGTGTGTTCTGGATTCGGAATATACGACCGGCGATTGTGTCACGGTGGTTGGAAAGGTGGTGGCTTCACATATGAATTCGGACGCGTCGGTGCGACGGCTTTATGTGCTCGGGGAGGACCTTTCGTTGGGCGGGGTGGTCGTGGGATAGGACGTACGGGATGTGTAGGGCCAGGTTGGCTTGTTCGAAGGGTCTTCTTGGAGACTGTAGAGGAGCCAAGGCTGGCCTTCGAGGAAGGCGCATTTCCATTGGACACTCTGTACTCTGCCAAGAAGACGGGGCACCTGAGTTCCGCGGCTCAGGGCGTCGAAGCGTTACTGACAAGCCCCGACGGCCGCGGGTCTTCGAGGGATCGATTCCACTTCGTCTCACGCACATGGCGAAACACGGAGAAACCCTCGTCTCCCACGTGGACCTCGGCAAACTCACCCGCCGTGCCCGCGTGCGCTCGGTTCTGGAAGAAGGCGGCTGTGGAAACGTGCTGTAGCGGCGGGTAGCGTTCGTCGCGTACGTGGCTGAACCGGTGTACGTGCCCGCACAGGTAGAGGATGGGGCGTCCCGCATCGCCCAAAGCGGACCGGAGCGCGTCGGAACCGCGTAAGCGCCTCTGGCGCGTGAGTTTATAACCGTACGTGCGTTCAAGAAGTGGGTAATGGCCCGCCACGATGGTGGGGCCGTCGCACTCCGCCAGCAACCCGCGCACGCGTTCCACGGTCTCCGCTGAGACCCGTCCGGCCGACGACAGCACGTTTGGGCACACGGTGGGCACGAGGATGATGGGTGTTCCGCCGGGCAACCGCACCAGACTCGGCGGCGTTTCGGGCAACAAGCCTTCGAAATGACGTTCAAACCGCCCGGAACGCGCCGCGCCGAAGGTATAGACGTCGTGGTTGCCAGGCAGAATGACGGGACGCAGACCCTCATCGCACATGCCGTCCACGAACCCACGCGCCAGCGTGAATTCCTCGTCCGTGGAGGTGGACGTGAAGTCACCGGTCATGAGCACGTCGGGGATTTCGGCATTCACGAGCGCGTCCACATGCTCGGCAGCACGGGCCATCGGGAACTCGCGCCGACGCCGTAGCAGGACGTTCAGATTACCCAGGAACCGCTTATTCAGAAGCCGCAACGGATTGGTCACAACCTGCCAGAAATGCAGGTCGGCTACGTGCAGAAGTCTATCGATGTAAGGGGATTCCTCCGGCATGGGTCTTTCCTATTCCGCCAGAAAGGCCACTTGGGCGACCGGGTCCAGGGCTGCGTCCGCGACCGCACCCTTCGTTCCGCCGGCGGCGGTGTACGCCTCGGTCACCCGCTGCCAACCGGCCACTGCGCTGGTATTGTGCAAGGTTGCCGGGCGCGGCGCGATTAGGGCCGCCGCCGTGGCCACGTCGCCAATGCCCCGAATGCAGGGCACCTGGTGCCGGGCCACCCACGCGGTATCGTCATCGGGATCGAATCCGTTGGCGTCGACCAATACACGGCCCATGTCGTCGTCCAGCGCGGCTGCCAGCAGGCACCAAAGGCCCGCGTCGCCTACGCCCGCCACCACCACGTTGCCCGTGGACCACGCACTCTTCTTGGCAAAGGCGGCGGCCGTCAGCACGTCCTGCACGCGGCACGCCGTCGTCGTGGGGACGAAGGTGTCCGGGAAGTTCTTCTTGATTCGCCTGGCGCGTTTGCCCGGCGCGTGGTGCTCGCCGGTGAGGAACGGGTCGATGGCCACCACGGCCATGCCCTTATCCAGCAATCCGCGCACCAAGGGACCCGGCGCGCTGTGCTCAAGGTCGGCCAGTGCTGCCTTGCCCTGTTCATGCACCACCACGGCCACGCGATGGACCTCGCTCCCATCACGGGGCTGGTAGACCAACGCTGGGACGGCATCGCCCGCGCCTTCGCGGCTCAGAATCAGGCGGTCGACGGCGAAGGACGGATCGTCGACACCGCGGCCCAGCAAACGGGCGGTCACGTTCTCGGGGACGGATGCACCGAGGGCATCGGCCAATGCCGGCCCGTATTCGCTTCGAAACGCCTTCGCTTCGTCCGCGCTGCCGGGGAGCACGGCGTTCCATTTCGCCTGGATGGCGGCCGTCAGGTTCGCCAGGATTTGCTCACTGCTCAGGGCGTTTTCGGGCAACTTGCCGTCGGGAAACACCCGCAGGGCCTCAACCGGCTCCATCTCGAACGCGGGTTCGGTGAACTCGGCGTACTTCTCCGGCTCGTGGAGTATCCATTTGCCGAAGAACCGGTACACCGCCTGGCGGCTGTCGAGGTTGTAGTTGTGGGGCGCGTCGAAGGGACTGCTGGCCACGCGTTGCTCGGCGTCGTACAACTCGAAAACACTGCGAATCGCCGGATACTCCACCTCGGGCGTCTTGGTCGTCCAATCACCCGACGCCGACACCATCAACAGCGGTCGTGGCGCGGTCAACGCGCCAATCTCCATGTTCGACGCGTTCAAGCGCAGAATGGGGGCGTTCTCGCAGATGCAGCCGCCTTGCATGGAATGAGAGATCATGTTGACCGGGGCAGCTACTTTCACCCGCGGGTCGATGGCGGTCACGATAAACGTTTGGGTTCCGCCGCCCGACGCGCCGGTGCAGGCGAGCCGGTCCCCGTCGACGAAGGGCAGGTCCTCCATGAAATCCAATGCGCGGATGCTGGACCAAGTCTGCACCGCGAAAGGATGAATCCCCCACAACTCCAACGCCGCTCGTGCGGCCGGGTCGGCGTCCTTCTCGCGCCACCCGAAGTTGTGATCGAATTGGAGGCTATCGACGTAGCCGACCATGTCGTAGCTGAAGGCGACCATGCCCATGCGCGCGAACGTGATGCACCGCGCCGCCACGCAGCCACGCTCTTCATTCACGACACGCCCGTCGCCCCAGTGACCGTGGGGTGTGATGATTCCGGGATACGGCCCATCGCCTACGGGCCGGTAGAGGTTGCCGGTCATGTAGAAACCGGGGTACGGCTCAAGCCGCACCTTCTCGACCACGTAGTCGTCGTGTTTCGCAACAGGTTCGACGACAGCATTCAGGGGCGTGCGCTCGGGCAGGGGAAGAAGGCCGGACGAGACAAGAATCCTGCGCCGCAGACCATCCGCAAACACTTCCCATTCCTCGCGCGATTCGAACGGTGTCATGCCGAACAGCGTGTTGGTATCGCGTTTGAGCGTCATGCGCACATCGTCGACCGCGACGGGTTCATCCAACACACGCGTAAGGCCCATAGCGGTCTCGGGATCGAATGCGCGGCTCCCGGTCACGACGATGGCGGCAATGGGACCCTCCAACCCGACGGAGGCAGAGGGAACATCAAAACGCACTGTCCCCGCTTCAACCCACTTGAACCCTTTGGACCCTTTGTCTGCTTTGATCTTGAGAGACTCGTCTCCGATGGAGACCTTGGCGGCTTCGCGGCGATCAACCCACGCCCAGACTCGGTACTTGCCCGCCTCGGCGACGACAAGTGGCCGGTCATCCACTTCGTGAGCGTTCATCCAGACCACGTTTGACCCCTCCCCTGCGCAAAGAAACGACATGGCAATCATAGTGAGCATCGTGCGTCCTCCCGTGCTTAGTCATGCAAGAATACACGGAGCTTGGCCTTGAAGAGAAGGGGCTCGGATGGAAGACGGCTCGCCGCCGGTCTAGCGGGCGCCGACGAGGCGGCTGAGGATGCCTTTGAGCCCGCGGCGATGGTGGTCGGGGCAGGCGCTTTCGGTGCAGTTCTTGCAAATGTCCGGGAGCCTGTCGACATCGCCCTCGCGGAGGGTGTCGCGGATGGCCTGGACCTGTTGCCCACGCCACACCTCCTGCACGGTCTGCTTGCTCAGATCGCCCAGGATGATGGTCCGGTGCCAGTCGACACAGCAAAGCGGCACTTCGCCGTTGAACAGGATCATCATGTCGCGCGAGGGCCGGATGCAGTCGCCCATGGTGCGCATTTCGTGGGGGTTCAGGTCGCCGGCAGCGTCGATGTTGCCGCCCCGGTTCTCCAGCGCGGACGTGACCAGCCGCACGCCGTGCCGCTCCCAGAACCGGCGCGTCTCCGGGATCGAGTCTTCGTTCAGCTTGGTCACCACCATGGACACGCGGAAATCCAGCCGCTTGGCGCGCTTGCGCTTGATGAGCTTCTGCATGGCGATACAGTTCTCGATCACGCGCTCGCTGCTATGACCCATGATCTGCCTGTTCATCTCGGGGTCCAGCGATTGAAGGCTCACCTTCAACTGCTTCAGGCCAGCGTCGATCAGCGCCTCGGCGCAATCCTCGGTCAACAGCGTGCCGTTCGAGATGAGCTGGCTCTTGGTAGAGGGGATGCGATCCGTCACCAGGCGTACGAAGTCCGCAATACGCTGGTCGGTCAGGGGTTCGTTCATCATGTACAGGCCGATGCGGCGAGGCGGGGTCTGGGCGAGTTCACCGATGATCCTGTCGAACAATTCCTCTGGCATCCTGCCGTGGTCAAGGCCCGACTTCAGCACCGAATCGTTCGGACAGAACACGCACCGCGCGTTACAGCCTGCCTGCGTCTGTATCTGCACCCGGGGCGGTCCGGGTGGCACCTGCACGCTCATCTAGCTTCAATCCTCATGGGAGACCGGCTCACACCAACGCGTCAAGAGGGCTCCCTGCCGTCAAAACGCGACTTGTCCAAAACGGAGAGTATACCTCGAAATGACGCTGTGGGGCCACTTTTCGCCGCGCATTCTCGTCGCGGGCCTCGACATGCAGTGAGCAACGCGGGCCTATTTCAGGATATTCCGTAGCGCCTCGGCGGCCAGACCCTTCAGTTCCTCGATCACGATCTCCTGGCCCGTCTTCGCGCCGTCCGTCACTTCCCCGGCGATGTTCTCCACGGGTCCGGCGACCAGCGTGACTTTGGGGTCCTCCGGCGGCCCGTGGGCCAGGAACGTGATGCCTCCGAGTTTCGTGATGTCCTGCACGGTCTTCCCCACCACGGGCACATAGTCCGCCAGACTCGATACGGTCTCAAGGGCATTGAAGTTCACCAGCAGATTCATCTCGGATTCCGGGAAGTCGACTGAACCGGTCATGCCGATCAGATACGAAGCGCCCTGGAGTTTGAAGTGCTCCACGTTCAGCACGCCGTTGGTCATGACCGCCTTGCCCTGGCACAGGTCATACACCAACCCTTCATCGCGAAGCGAGGGGAGACGCAACCGGGTGATCTCCGTGGCCCGGTACACAGTCAACAGCTTCGTCGCCAAGCCAAGCGTTCCAAGCGACCCATTCTTCCCGGTGAAGACCATCGATCCCTGTGCGCCCCGATAGGCGTCCGGTCCGCCCGCGATCGGCACGCGCAGTTTCACGTCGCCGGTCAACGCGCCCGTCAGGTTGCGCGTCGTCTCGAACGCCAATTCGTCAATGAACCGCGCGTCGATCCCCGCCAGCTTGAGGTCCACATCCACGAAGCCCGGCTGTTCTCCTTTGCTCGAGGCGATCCTGATAACACCGGTTGCGCTGCCGGTATACGGCCGCAGTTCGAGGATGTCCGCGGTCACGCCGGTGTCGTTGACGTGGACCTGAGCGAGCACGTTCGACGCCTGGGCGCGGCGGTACAGCAGCCGTTGCACTTCGACGGCAAATTCCGCGGTGAACGGACGGTCCTCGCCGCGGGCCGCGGCCACTGCTGGGGCGCCAACCTCAGGTGTCTCGTCAGATTCGCCCAACAGGGTGTTGACAGCTTCCACGAGCGCCGACACCCCGTCGATGTCCAACTGCTCGCCCTTGATGGCGCCTTCCCATCGGCTCCCGCGCCCCGTGGCGTTCACCACCACGCGGCTGTTCGCGCCGTTCACCGACAGACCTGTCACGTTCCACACGTCACCCCGACAGGACACGACGCCGGACGCCTGGTCGATGCCGGCCTCGGGGCTCAAGGGCACGCGGGCATTGGCGAGATCCAATCTGAGTTCCAGCGGCGATGTTGCCAGCGTACCGCGCACTTGTCCGCCCGCCTGCAAGCCACCGTGAAACAGCGGCGTCATCCGGCCAAGGTCGAGATTCAGGTTGTCGATGCGGAACCGGTCGCCGTCGAATCGCCCTTCAATCGCCTGGGTCAGGCACTTCACATGCACCGTACGCGGCGTCCAACCATCGGCGGTGATAGCGCCACGCACATCCACCGTGGTGCTGTCGCCGGGTTGCTTGGACACGTGTTGTCCCACATCCACCTGGCACGCCGTCAGGTCAGCGGCGACGGAAAACGCCGGCGCGTCCCCGGGACGCAACACACGGACCCGCGCGTTGCCGTCGCCCGACAGGTTCGCGGGCGAGGCCTTCGCGAGCACCGCGATGGGCACGTCGGTCTTCACATCCAGCGCGCCCAAGGCATAGCTGGCGTCGGGTTCACCCGCGGGGCGGGCCAAGGTCAGGGCGATGTCCGCGGCCGGGGCCGCGTCGCGTACTGCCGTGATGCGGATGTCGCGCGTCTTGGCCGACGGAAGGGCAACGGCCACATTGAAGGAGGACTGGCCGTACGCGGCGAGCAGCTCAGGCGCAATCTCGGCAGCGGCCCCGTCTGTCGGAAGCGGCAACGCCATCGCCGCCAGATCCGCGCGGACATCGCCGGTCCATTCGGCCGCGCTCACCCGGTACCGGCCCGAGGACACGACCCGTCCCAGCCGTTCGGACTGCGCTTCCACACGCGTCTCCACGGCGTCGGGCACCGCGCGGAAGTCGATTCGTAACGGTTCCACACGGTCCTGCCAATTCTCAGTTGCAACAACGACCCGCCCATCCTGCAAGGTGCCCTCAATCGAGAAATCCGTCGGCAACCCGCCTTCCGGCGCAGGGAAGGTACCCCGGACGTGGTCCAGGCGAATCGTGCCGCCCAGGTCGCTGACGGCATCCGTCGACACGAACCCAGCGAACCGTTCGCGGGTCAGTTTCACGTCGCCTGCGAGGTCGACGCGCACGGATTGGTCGTCCAAGTTGGGGATGAGCGTGCCTCGCAGCGCCAATCCGGGCGACGTCAGTTCGGTCAGGGTGAATACGCCTTCCCGCGCCACCAGGCTGCCCTGAATGTCGCTGAATGCCGCCGAACCGTCCGTCACGGTCAGGTGTACGCCTTGGAATCGGGCGCTGCCATCCGACACCGCCATCAGCCCGCCGGGGGTCTTTCCCACAACCAGATCGGTGCCCTCGAGGCGTGCGTCAGGATCGACGCGGACCGAGAAGGACCCAGGCGGGTTCAGTGCCAGCAGGGTCTCGATCCCTACCGCCGAAACCTCCAACGTAGGCACGCGCACGGCCCAGTCGTCCGACGCGGTCCATGAACCTTCGGCCGTCAGGGCAACACCGTCAGAAGTCCACTGCCATTGGTCGAAGGACACCGTCCCGTCTTCCACAACGGCGTGGCCCGTGAATGTCGAGGCCAGGGACCGCAAGTCCACCGGGCCTTTGGCGACCGGCGTTGCGCTGCCGTCGATGCCGAGTTCGATGCGGCTGCCCGACGGCGCGTTCACGACCACCACGCCATCCAGCAGTGCGGGAGGCATGTCGGGGATTTGGACTAACGTATCCGCGGCGATATCCTCCAGGCGCACCTCGCCGGTCACGCTGGCGCTGGTGCCGTCCACGCCGGGACGCGCTATCGTAAGGATACCGTCCACAAGCGCCTCGACCCCGTAGCGAGGCATGCGGCCTTTGAAGGCGGCGCCGATCTCATCCGTGATGGGATTGGTCACGGTCACGTCCGCCACGAGCGCTTCACCCTCGCGCCCCGCCAGGTACAGACGGCCACGCTTTGTACGGATCTGGTCCAGCACCACCGTGAACCCGCCGCCTTCTGGCTCGCCTTCCTCCTCACCAGCGGCCTCTTCTTCGTCGTCGTCGCGGCCCATGGCCTGGAACCGGTCACTGGTCTCCGGCATCGCCTCGGGGAAGGTGACTTCCAGGTCTTTGATGATGACGTCGGTGACATGCGCGGTGCGTTGGAACAGGGCGGTCGGTTCGAAGTAGATGCTCACCTTGTCGGCCAGGGCCTTGAAGTCACCCTCGCCCACGGCCACGTCGTGGACCTCCACGCGCGGGGTGGGCAGGAAGGCCAGTTCCAACCGGCCGATGGTCGCGGGTAGACCCGTGGAGCGTTCGATGGACGCGATCACCGAGGCCCGGTGCCGGTCCACATCGAGGACACGTTCCGCCACTTCCACCACGATCAGCACGATGACCAGCAGGATGGCGAGGGCAATAAGCCAGCGTCGCAGTCTGCGGCGCGGCTTGGCATTCTTGGGCTGTTGTTCAGTGGTGCTCATGGGACTCCTACAGGAAGTGTATCACGCCACGCGGCGGTTGCGCCGCATGGTGTTGCCGCATGTCTATGTAATGCCGCCGGAGGCTCAGATGTTCCGTCTTTCACCCGCGGAATAGGCGCCGGTCCGGCGCCTGTTAGGCTGCAACGTACCCTGCGCCACGGGCACCACAAACCCGACGCGCTTGACATGGCAAAGCGTGGAGTGTTAAGCGTAAGCCCCAAGCGAAGGGATTGGTTCACAGGAGATCGTTTCATGACCCATGTCGTCACCGAGCCGTGCATCAAGTGCAAGTTCACCGATTGTGTGGCCGTTTGCCCCGTGGACTGCTTCCACGAGGGCGCCAATATGCTCGTCATCAATCCCGACGAGTGCATCGATTGCGGCGCCTGCGTGGACGAATGTCCCGTCAGCGCCATCTATCCGGAAGAGGATCTGCCCGAGAAGTGGCAGGATTTCATGGATCTCAACATCCAGTACTCCGAAGTGTGGCCCATTATCAATGAAGGTCAGGAGCAGCTGGATACGGCCGAGGAATTCGAGGAGGTGGAGAACAAGCTTCATCTGCTGGACCCCGAGCCAGCGGAACAGAAAGAAAGCTGACCACGCGCGCGGCCGATGTCAGGCCCGATCCCTCAATAGCAGTTGTGCAAGTGGACCGGCCACATCCTGGCCGGTCTTTTTCTCGAATACGGCAAACATGGGCGACGGATTGCACTCGAGCACCACGAAGCCGTCCTTGCCTCGAATCAGGTCCACGCCGGTGAATGGCATACCGCAGGCTTGGGCCGCCGCGATGGCCGCGCGACGTTCATCCGGCGTCAGCCGTGTGGGGACCACATCCTGCTCATCGCGCCGATAATCCAACTCGGGCGAGTGTATCTCGGCGGACGCAACCACGCGACGCCCAACTACATACGCACGCACCGCCACCCCTTCGACGAGTTCCTGGAACAGAACCGGCGCAGTAGCCAGGCTCGCCAGCCGGTCGGACTTCAGGTCGGCTCGTTCCAGCCGCTGCACGGTCGCCCCACCCGCCAAGGGTTTGTACACCACCTCGCCCACGTCCCGCGCGAACCGTTTGACGGCAGCGGGGTCGTTGGTGGCCAGGGTACGCGGCACGGGGAGCCCCGCATTGCGCAACAACTCCAATTGAAAGGGTTTGCGGCTGTGCTGGGCGTTGGCTTCGAGTGTGTTTACGATGCGTACGCCCCGATGACGGAGGGATTCGAGGACGGACGCCAGAAAGGCGCGTTTCTCTTCGAATTGGGCGAGGAGCCCGTGGGGACGGGTCCTCAGGTCGTTCTTAGAACCGGGCATCAGGGGGCTGCAGTACAGTCCACGCACATACACGGCCTTCGGAAAGGGTAGCTTCCTACGGGCCAGGTGTAGGTCGCCATCACGGAAGGTGAGTGGGGTGTGCTGAGGAAAAGCACGCGTATTGCATGGGACCACTCGCCCGCCTGATGCCCGGAGTGCGGCACGTACCCGCTTCACTTGCGGGTCATCGGGATCGCCCAGAATGAGTATGGCGCTCAACGCCAACCAACCTCGCGGCTACTTGCCTTTGAGCGCTTCTTCACCGACGGCATAGGTCGTCACCCAACCCCCGTCCGACTCCTCGCCGATGGCAAGCGTCGTCGCCTGTCCTTTGGCGGTCATCGGCCGTTCCAGTTCGGCGATGAAGAGCTTCCGGCTCACAACCTTCGGTTTGCCCACGGTCTGAACTCTCCCCATTGCGGATTGCACGTCACGCAACCTACGTCTAGATATACCCCGCAGTCGGCAAAGCGTTACACGGATTCTGCACCCTCCCCTTCGCACCGGTCCTTCCACGCTTCGGCGACGACGGGGTTGCGGTCAAAGAACAGCGATCGGGCCGAGTCCGGAACACCGTTGAGGGGACATGCGAAGTTCATGCACTGAGAACACAGAAACATCTTCAATGTCGTGAAGAAGCCCGCCGTAAGGAAGATGTAGAGCCCCAGCAGATACCAGAACCCCGCAATCGCGAAGAAGGGAACCGGGTATCCCCACACGACGACGAAGCCGCCCAGGAACACCACCTTCTCCGCGAGGGACATCGGGCCCGGTCGGTATTTCCACAGCTTCGGGGAACCGTGATTGGCCCAGCACCCCAGCGTCGCGCCCTCCTCGGCATAGTGCGGGCAGTGTGAACACATGACCCGAATCTCTACGAAGCCGAAGTAGCCCACAATCAAGGCAACGTACACAGCCAGAGGCACCAAGCCCAGACTCACCACTGCCGCCCCACCGACCAGGAAGGGCGGCAGTGAGATGAGGAGGAA
>JAAEQP010000317.1 GCA_024231375.1 bacterium
CCCAGGAATGAATTCCTGGGCTACTATCCATCGTCCCTTGCGGGACTGGGACAGGGGATTGGTCCTTGCCGTCCTTGGGAACGTCCCCTACTCCACCGGCGCCACGTGCGTCAGTTTCGCCACGACGGGGTTCGGCCACTTGCTGTCGTTGTACAGTCGTTGTGCGCGCACGACGCTGAGGTGCAAGCCGTCATCCTTCTGGACAAAGCGCGGCTCGGCATCGGCGTCCGGGTCGTATTCAACCAAGCGGCCGGCGTGTCCGAGCACCTCAATGACCGTGTCGTCCGTGGCGCGTGCGCTCCTGATCACGAACTCCCTACGCGTTCCGCGCCGCCATTCCGGCTGCTTCGTGAGAAAAGCGTACAAGGTATCAGCGTCCTTGGCCTTAGTGAACCAGATGTCGCCTTCGCGGATCACGTGCCATGGCCGGGTCTGGTAGATGGCCTCGCCGTTGACGAAAAGCCACAGGGCCAATTCGCGAATCCGGCGCTCCTGTTCGAACGGAATCTCACCATCAGGCGTCGGGCCGACGTTGAGCAGGAAGTTCCCGCCCTTCGCCCGCATTTCGATGAGCATCTCGATGAGCGTCCCGCCCGGCTTGTACTCCTCGTTCGTCGGTTTGAACTGCCATTGCGTGCCCATGGTGTAGCACGCCTCCCACGGGCCGGGCATGGGCTCGTCGGGCGTCATCTGTTCGGGCGTGGCCATGACGCCGCGCGTAATGCAAACCTTCGGGTCCACGGCCCAGATGTCCTCGACGGCCTGGTCGTTGTCGAAACTGTCGAGAAAGGCCAGGTCGATGGGGCCGTAGTTCGAGAACAACTCCCGGATCTGCTTCCGGTTGTGTTCGCGCAATTCGGGATTGTTTCCCGGATAGGCGTAGTCCCGCTTACGCGCGATGTCCTTCCCTTGCTGGTTCAACACACAGAAGTCCTCCGGCGAGAAATACAGCCCCACCGCGATGCCCTCGGCCCGAAAGGCATCGACCACCTCACGGACAATATCCTCTCCATAGGGCGTGTTCATGACGTTGAAATCCGTGGTTGCCGTATCGAACATGCAGAACCCACTGTGGTGCTTTGCCGTAAACATGACGTACTTGATGCCCGTCACGCGCGCCAGGCGTGCCCAGTCCTTCGGGTCGAACTTGCGCGGCTCGAACGTCTTGGGAAGTTCCGTGAAGAAGCGGCGGGTGTAGTCCTCCGACGCGCCCGCCAACGAATGACTGATGACCGAGCCGAGTTGCGAATCAACCCCCCAGTGGATGAACATGCCAAGGGCCAGGTCCATGAACCATTTGTCCCGGCCCGGCGCATTCTGACGCGTGCCCACCCTCTGCGGATCGCCCGGCGCTGCAGCAAGCGTCATTGTTGTCGCTCCTTCGTTTCCCGTCGTTCTTGGCCGCGGCATGCCCGAATGTGCGCAATCATAGCAGCCCGGACACCGTCGAGGTCCTGAAGGCTTTCACCTCCGCCGTCCCGCAAGTCTTGGACCCAATCCCGCGCCCGCTGGGCGGCCGCCGCATTGTCGCCTTCGTCGATGGCTTTGAGCAACGTCGCTACATAGCGGCAATCGTCCGCTGCTTCCCGCCAGCCTTCCCACTGAATTGTGTCGATGACG